>NZ_JBFTKG010000019.1:0-83214 GCF_056395825.1 Arthrobacter sp. 05T47
GCCCTACATCGGCTACCCCCGGACGCTCAACGCGCTGCGGGTCCTCAACGAAGTCGTCCCGGCATGAGTAACCCCACCGCCGTCCTTGTTGTTGGTGCGACCGGCAGCATTGGGCATCTGGTGGTCGAAGMGGCTCTCCGGCACGGGTACCTCACCCGTGCCCTGGTCCGCGATCCTGGCAAGGCCGGGCAACTGCCTGTCGGGGCCGAAGTGGTTTTCGGGGATCTCACGCGGCCGGAAACCCTGRCCGCTGCCGTGGACGGGATCGACGCCGTCGTGTTCACCCACGGTTCCCACGGYGGCAAAKCCGGGGCGGAAAGCATCGACTACGGCGGGGTGCGCAACGTGCTGACCGCGCTGGGSTCCCGCACGGCGCGCATCGCCCTGATGACGGCGATCGGCGTCACCAACCGSACGGGCGCCTACAACCTTTCGACCGAGGCGCACGACTGGAAGCGGCGCTCCGAGCGTCTCGTGCGGGCCAGCGGGTTGCCYTATACGATYGTSCGGCCCGGATGGTTCGACTACAACGCGCCCAACGAGCACAGGCTCGTCCTCCTGCAGGGCGACACCCGCCAGGCCGGAAATTCCAGCGACGGGGTCATCGCACGCCGACAGATYGCGGAGGTCCTGGTCCGGAGCCTGGGCTCGGGCTCCGCRCTGCGCAAGACCTTCGAACTGGTGGCAACCGCCGGCCCGGCACCGGAGGACTTTGACGCGCTGTTTGGCCGGCTTGAAGCGGACGGTGCCGGCGCACTCGACGGCGTCCGGGACGCGGCGAACATGCCGCTYGCCGACGAGCCCGTACGGGTGCGGGACGATCTCGGCGCCGCCGGACACTAGCTCCCCGGGACRCTGGCAGCATGGAAAACGGTCGCCGACGTCGGGAMAGCTGGCTGACCGGGCGGGACGGCCCCACKACGGTCGGGGGCCGCCGCAGCGGCCGACACGGTGGGTCTTGATCCTCACGCTGCGTGAGGATCTACGGTTGTCCACATGAAAGAGACGAGCGGTGCGGCAGGTCAGTGGAGCATCGGCGAACTCGCCAGCGCGTGTGGCGTCACGGTCCGGACCCTCCATCACTACGAYGACATTGGTTTGCTCTCGGCAAGCAAGCGGACYTCTGCCGGCCACCGCCGCTACACCGAGGAAGACGTGCGGCGGCTGTACCGGATCCGTGCACTGCAGATGCTTGGACTCCCGCTGGCCGATATCGGCCCCGCGCTGGGGACCGCCGCCGATGATATGGCCTCGCTGCGCACGCTCCTGGAGCGGCAATTGCARCACACTCGCCGGCAGGCCGAGCAGATCCAGGCAGTCCAGGACCGGCTACGGGACCTGCTGTCRCGCATCGACCCCTCACACAACGRCCCTTCATACGAGGACGGGCCAGCCATGCCGGACCCGGAACAGTTCCTATCAACATTGGAGATGATTGCCGTGCTCGAAAACCACTTCACAACCGAACAGCGCCAGGAACTGGCCGACCGCAGAACAGAACTCGGCGCCGGCCGCATCGAGGCGGCCAAAACCCGATGGRCCGCGTTGGTCGAGGAAGGCCTCCGGCACGCAGGGAACGGGACGCCGGTCTCGGATCCGTCGGYCCGGGAGTGGGCCAGGGCCTGGGAGGAAGTCGGATCCTTGTTCCACTCGGGCGAGCAGACCAAAACCGCCGCCCGCTCCATGTGGCAGGAAAATAGCRCCGCCCTCAGCGCCGATCTGCCATGGTCCGCGGARCAACTGACCGGACTGATGGCCTACYTGGAAAAGGTAAGGGCGCAACCCTGACAACGTCCTTTTGGCCGAGTTTTTTCGCGGTGCTTTTTGGAAGCGGCGGATGCAGAATGGAAGGAAGCCGGGCTGATTCCGCAGCCCCCTCCAGCATCGAGGACGGCACATCATGACGAGCAACAGGGCACGGACTGCACTTGTGTTGGCAACGGTTTTGATAGGGCTGAGCGGGTGTGCCGGAGGTGGCGGAACACCCGCGCCGGCCACGACGGCCGCAACCTCTGCCCCGGCGGCGTCGACCGCRCCAGGAACGGGGAGCGGGGCGGCAACCGCCGCCGCGGCGGCCATCACAATCAAAAGCTTCGCCTACGAGATCCCCGGCTCGGTGGCTCCCGGTGCGGAGGTGAAGGTGGTCAACCTGGATACGGCCGAGCACACGGTGACTGCTGACCAGGATGCGACRCTCTTTGATGTCGAGGTCAAGGARAACGGCGGTACGGCCACCTTCAAAGCACCTTCCCAGCCCGGCACCTACCCCTTCCACTGCAGGTATCACTCCAACATGCACGGCTCAYTGACCGTTAAGTGACCGCGGACTYGAGCTCAGCACGGGGAGCATATGCGTCGTGCGGCCCYGGCAGTACGGTTTCGCCCATGGGAAAAACCGTCSGYGCGGGCGGAATGACGGCCGTTCTTMTGTTCGCCTTGTCCTCGTGTGCCACGKCACCGGCGTCGACCGACATGGCCAGGGAAGCGGCGTCGACCGTGGCGTGTCACGGTGCCTATGTCGCGGATATCGACACGAGTGTCCCGGGGGACCCGACGCCTGAGGCGGCCGCTGCGGCGTGGGCCAAGTCGGTGGTCGCGCCYGYCGGCGCCCCAACCGATGAATGGAAACAAGCTGATGAGCAGACGGTGCGCAGTGGYGACTGGATCGTGGGTGTCAGCCGCACMGTTCCTGGTGGCTGGGTTGTTTCCGGCCTKGGSTGCGAAGTCCATCAGCGYTGATGTCGCCTGGCSCGCAKGCACGCCCGGTGTGGCCTGCTGCCGTCCGGTTGCCTGTTGCAAGCTACCCCTGCGGCGCGGGTTCGACGCACTCCACGGCGTAGGGTTTGGTGGCCGAGCGCTGMAGGGGRCGGCGCAGGCGCACCTGGTAGGGGCCGCTCAGGAACGTGGCGCGGGGGTCCAACTGGACAACCAGGAGKGGTTCGTCGCGGGCGGCCTCMACCCGCACCACCATGCCGTCCCGCCGCCCGCCCACGAGCAGCGGGGTYGCCGGCTCCACCGCGGTCTCCTTGAGTCGTTCCTGATGTTCGGGCCCCGCGGCCAGGAAGAGGATTCCGTGGGCGACGCCTACGACCGTCAGCGGAATCACGGCCTCAGGCTCCGGCGTGGTTCCTGGGCGGATGGGGGATTCCGGTTCGGGCATCACCCTGGCTGCTTTCAGGTGCCGGTCGCATTCCTGGCACGGGGTACGCGCCCCGGCGTCCGCGAACAGGGTAACGAGCAGTCCCCGGGGTGCGTGGCTCCATTTGTCGGCCACAACAGGACACCACGCCGTATGGTATTCGGTCCCGTACTTCATCACGTAGACCTGGTCATGGCCAAGAAGCGGCAGCCCTTCCCGCCGCGCGACCGGCTCGACCGGCTTGAGCTCGCCAAGGCCCCCG
The DNA here is from genome assembly GCF_056395825.1 of Arthrobacter sp. 05T47. Taxonomy (NCBI): domain Bacteria; kingdom Bacillati; phylum Actinomycetota; class Actinomycetes; order Micrococcales; family Micrococcaceae; genus Arthrobacter; species Arthrobacter sp. 05T47. The sequence goes on from NZ_JBFTKG010000019.1 coordinate 3,402, forward strand.
GCAGCAGCACGGGCGGCCTCGCCGGCCTTGAGGTACTTGAGGATCAATGGATTGAGTTGGCGTTTTGGTTTCGGAATTGCGGGGCCTTCCTGTGCGGCGGGAGCGCGTTCGGCTCTCCCTGGTTACCCCCTATCTAGCTTGCGGGCTTTTCCGCTGAGTTGCCAGTCGGGACGGCGGCATCTTCATGCCACTCCCGGGCACGATCGGCGATACCAGCAGAAAGTATTCATCGACGAGGTCCTTGTTCATAAGTGCCTTGATGAGAGCGTCGGGCTGCCCAAAAGGCTTCGGATCCTCTAGACCCTGCTCCTGCCGCCGGCGATAGCGCCAAAGTCAAGAGGACAATGACTATCAGGCAAGGCCCCTGGCCCGGCGTCTGGGAACACACCTTCGGCCAGCGTTGTTAACTACTACAGACCAAAAATGAGAACCGCATACACAGCACTGATAATTCCATCTCAACTCGCCGAACCCATCCGGATTGAATCTGTTGAACCCGGCCTTCAGCCCCTGCAAAGCCTGGTTGGCGGAGACATTGAGGACGTGACACGCGGTGACTGGCGTGTCTTCCTCAACGCCGAAGGCGTGATTGTGAACCTTCCACCGAACCTGCGTGCCGCCCAGCTGATGGATGACTGCGGCCTGGACCTGGCAGGGGTGGCACGCGGCACCGCTATCTTCCTGGGCCGCGGCGATCTCGGCGAGGAGGCAGACGTCCCCGAGCCTTTGATCCGGCGGGCAGAAGAAATGTTCGACACCCGGCTGGTTGCTTAACGGGGGATCGCGCCGGACCTCATCCGCGGCTGGTCAGCCGGATTGTCCGCGCGCGGTGGATGGCTACGAGCGCAATGGCGCTGGCCGTGAGCCTGATGGCGTGAATCCGGTACCACCGCGTCAGCAGGGGTTTGCGGCGCATCTCGCTCAGCGGGTGGGGGCTGAAGAACAAGCGTGGGTTGATGGACCGGAGCAAGTACGCGGTGGCGGCCGCACCAGTCGCGGAGCCCAGGGCAGCGACTATCAGCCAGCCTCTGGAGTTGGAATGCTTCCAGCCGGCCACGAGGGCAGCGACGGCGACGGGCGCATTGAGCGGTGCGATCGGGGCGTAGTAGCGGCCCGGGCTTCCCGCTCCAAAGGGCGACCGGGGGAGTTCAGGGCTTGCTTCCGATGCGGCGACGCGGTGCGGGATCTTGACGAGGGCCTCGTAGAGGTTGCCGAAGAACCAGTGGGCGTGGCTGAACTCCGCAATGCCCAGCAGGCGGTCAGCGATCGTTTCCCGGCGGCCGGAGGAAATCTGTTCCATGCCCACAATCTACGCCCTGGCACTACGCCGGGCCATTTGGTCCACGGAAGGTGCATCTAGCGGAATTGAGCGAAGACGCCCATGGACATCGGATCAGTGTTGCACAACTGTCCGCTCACCGGAGGGTATCCGCTCAGGGTTCCTGCCCAGTGGCAGTTTGCTCGATCGTGACGGTACCGGCGTCGCCATCCACGCGGATCCGCTGCCCGCTGGTGAGCCGCTGGGTGGCCACCCCGGTGCCGAGCACGGCGGGAATGCCATACTCACGGGCCACGATTGAACTGTGGCTCAACGGGCCGCCGACGTCGGTGACCACCGCGGAGGCCATCGCAAACAGCGAGGTCCACGCCGGCGTCGTGATACGGGCCACCAGGACGTCCCCGGGGACCATCAGGGCAAAATCCTGGGGCCCCCTCAGGACGCGCGCCGGAGCGGTGACCCGGCCCGCGCTTGCGCCGACGCCCTTGATAATGTCGCCTGGCTGGTCCTGTGAGCCTGCGGGCATCATGCTCCCGAAGGCCCGCTGCATCCACCGGCTCTCCGGGAGCAACTGCGGGGCAGCGGCCTTGGCTTGGCCCCGCCAAAGCATCTTGCGCTCTTCGACGGCGTCTGCGCGGACGGGCCGGTCCGCCCCGGTGATTGCCACTGCGGCCGGTTCGCCCGGCGCGGCAAGGCCGAACTCGACGGCGCTTCGCAGCTCCTGCTCGCGCAGCCAGAACACTTCGGCCGGTTGGGCAATGACCGCGGAGTGAACCAGACGCTGCCCGAGTTCCAGCAGCATGCGCCGCAGCAGCGGCCAGGCCAGACCGACGTCGGCCAAGGCGTCCTCGCGGATCGGGGCCGCGCTCTGCGCCCACCGCAGCAACCGGAGGAAGCCGGCCCGCCGCTTTGGCCCGAGCCGGCTGACCGCCAGGTTGGTTTGGTCCTCCCTCCGTGCGGCCGACAGCCGCTGGCGCTCGTGCGGGTCATTGCCCTGCCCGCGCAGGTAGAACTTCGCCGTCTCCAGCAGCGACGACGGATCATCGGCCGGCACCGGGCTGAGGAAATCTAGGTTGAAGACCGCATGGCCAAAACGGTCCAGGTGAGCCTGGAAGCGCGCCTGCCACTGTTGCCACAGTGTCTGGTCGAAACCGGCCGGGATGGACCCGGTGCGCTGCGACTCAACCAGTGCCGCCGTCGGCATATCGAGGATCGCCGGTGCAAGCCCGGGAACCCCCCGGGCCCACACCGCGAGGTCGTACAGTGACTTCTCAGCCCGGATGGGTTCGCTGTCGTAGCCGAGGAGGAACGTCTGCGCCGGGGGGTCCCCATCGCGGCGGACGAGCCTGTCGTAGTACGCCCGGAAGGTGACTTCGCTGGTCGCGGCGATCGGAATGATCGACTGCACCGCCGTGTAGTACACCGTGCCGGCGTCCAGCAACGTCTTCACACCCTCAAGCAGTTCCCCACCGGAAAGCTCCCGGACCCGCTTCGACGACCAGTCCTGGATCACCCGCTCGTAGCGCGGATGCGAAAAGTTCCGCCACCCGGCCACCCCCATGTGCGCCTTGCCGCGGGCCAGCGCGCGAACCGCGGTCAACGACTTGCCCATCACCCGCCACATACCGGAGTTGCGGTAGTAATAATAGGCGTAGCCGTTCACGGTAGGCAGTCCGACGTCGTCCTCCCGGATGACGTTCTGACCGACGGCCTCGGCCATCAAGGCTCTCAGCGACCGGGTAACGGAGCCGTCGATGAGGTCGGCGAACAGCGGCGAGAGCGGGTCCGGCAACTGCTCCACGATGCTCGCCCGGAAGTACATTCCTTTCGGATAGGGCACCGTCCAGACATCGGGGGTGTCGGCCGCCGGTTCAGGCAGCGCCGTGATCGGCCGGGACTGCAGGATGAAGAACTCGTCACCGGCCCGTGCCCACTCAATGTCCTGCGGCGTACCGAAATGGTCCGCAATCCGTGCCCCGTAGCCGGCCAGCAGGGCCGCGGCACGGTCATCCAGAACTGGCTCACGGCGGCGGGACGCCGGCACGGACTGCTCCCTCGTGCCGTGCTCCGCGTAGACGGTCATGACCTCCTTGTCAGCAGTCCGGCGCGACAGCACACTGCCCGCCGCTGCTTCGACAACGACGTCGTCAGTGGTGACAGTTCCGCTGACCACGGACTCGCCCAGGCCCCACGCGGCACTGATCACAGTCTGGTCGCGGCGTCCGTTGGCCGGATTGGCGGTGAACATGACCCCGGCCGCCTCGGCCTCCACCATCCGCTGGACCACAACCGCGAGGCGGACCGCGTCCGGTTCGATGCCTTCACGTGCACGGTAGGCCATGGCGCGCGCAGTCCACAGGGATGCCCAGCAATCAGTGACAGCCGCGGCCAGGGCCTGCACCCCGCGGACGTTGAGGTAGGTCTCCTGTTGGCCGGCGAAGCTGGCCGAGGCGAGGTCCTCGGCTGTGGCGGAGGAGCGCACCGCCACGGCCGTATCTCCGTCGCCGAGGAGCCCGTAGGCGGTGCCGAGTTCTGCTGCGATTACGGCCGGCATGGTTCCGCCGGCGAACAGGGCGCGGATCCCTTTGGAGGCATCCTCGTAGTCCTTTGGCGTCGACTGCGGCGACAGGGAGGCTAGCTCCCGGATGCCCGCGGCGAGGTGGTTGGCCGCCACAAAATCCGCATAGGCTGCGGTGTTCAGCACAAACCCGGGTGGGACAGGGAGTCCGGCCCGTACGAGGCCTCCCAGTCCGACGCCTTTACCGCCGGCCAAGGCGGCGTCGCCCTGTCCCACATCGCCGAAGTTGATGATGTAGGTCATGACTGCGCGTCCTTTCTGCCCGGAACGGGGCTGCCTTGAGTGAGCCTGATTCCCAACATACTGACACCACCGCAGGCAAGAGGCCATAGCTGCGCCGCAGGTCCCGGTAGGAACGTCCGCACGACCCGGGGGTCTCCGGAGCCAGCAGATGGGGTTCCGGCAGAATAGGCCCATGAAACTATTCGAGTCCGAGATATCAGTAATCCAGGCGGCGGAAAATCTGGCTGCCAGGCTCGGAACGGACCCGAACCACACTGTCGCCGCGGCTGCCGGCTTTGCCGGGCGGACACCAAGGCCGTTGACCTAGCTCTCCCGGTCGATCTGAAGGTAGCTGAGTCCGCTGACGTCGAGCCAGAACTTGGTGGGCGTCTCAACGAGACGCAGGAGGACGCCCCCGCAGGAACTGCAGCGCACGACGATTCCCGGGGCGTCGGTGTAGACGGCGGCTTCCCCGAAGACCCTGACGGCGCCACAGTTCTTGCATCGACCAATCGCGGCGACGATGTCAATGCGGAACAGTTCCCACAGCTGTCCTGCCGCCGCGTTTCCATCGAGGTGAGGTATCGGATTGCCCGCTGTTCCGGCGATGTCCTGGTCCTCGAGGCGCGGGTCCTCGGCGCCAGGGGAAGAGCCGTTGCTGCCAGTCACCGGATTCCTCCCGTTCCGCCGAAGCGTTCGGTTTTGATTGAGGCGGCCGGATAGCCCGCCTTCACGAGCCAGTCTGTGACCGTTTCGACAAACATCGTCTGGCCACAGATGAAGATATCGGGAGAATCTTCTGCCGGCAGGATGTTCGCCAGCAGTGTTTCTGCGGTGAGTCTCTTCGGGGCGCTTGGCCAACCGTCCGGCACTGCGCGTGTGTACACATGGTCGACGGTGAGCTTTTGGGATTCCCGGCTCAACGTAAGCAACTCGTCCCGATAGAACCCGGTCTCCGGCGACTTGAGTGAGTAGAGCAGCCGGAACTGTGAAGGATTCTTCGATGCCTCGTGGGCGCGGATCATGGCCATGAGCGGGACGACGCCGGATCCTCCGGCAATCAGCTGTACCGGGTTCGAATCGGTCGGCCGCCAGACGAACCAGCCGCCGACGGGGCCCCGGATCTCCAGCTGGTCTCCGACCATGAGGTCCCTGACCAGGTAGGGGGAGACCTCTCCGTTGGCCAATTCGTCAACCGTGATCTCCAAGATTTCGTCCATTCCGGCCGTCGCCACGGAGTAGGACCGCACGGCTGTGTAACCGTCGTCAGCCGTGAGCCGGACATCGATGTGCTGGCCCGCAAGGTTGCCGTTCAGACCGTCCACGCGCAGCCCGATGGTTCTGGATGATTCCGTTTCGGGAACTCCACTGACCACCTCGGCAACGCGCCACAGGGTGCTCATATGTCCTGCCTCATGAGTAGCGCTCTTCGCGCCACGGGTCGCCGTAGATGTGATACCCGTTGGATTCCCAGAATCCGGGAGCATCGTGTGGCATCAGTTCGATGCCGTTGATCCACTTCGCGCTCTTCCAAAAGTACAAGTGGGGCACCAACAGGCGGGCAGGGCCGCCGTGGGCCCGTTCCAGTGGCTCACCGTCGAATTCCCAGGCCACCCATGCCTGGCCGTCCAGCAGGTCCTGCAGGGGAACGTTGGTTGTATAGCCGCCGTAGGAGTGGGCGGTGGTGAATTCCGACGACGTTTCCACGTCCTCGAACAGGGTGTCCAGGGACACGCCCCGCCACGAGGTGCCCAGCTTGGACCAGCTGGTCACGCAGTGAATGTCGGTCCGGATGTCATCCTGCGGCAACGCCATGAACTCATCCCACGACCAGGCACGGCGCTGCCCCGTCTCGGTTGTGATGAAGAATTTCCAGTCCGTCGGGGCGATATAGGGTGCCGGGCCCGCCGTCAGCACGGGAAAGCTCCCCGTCTCGTATTGGCCGGGCGGTAACGCTGGATTGCCGGTGCGCCGTTTTCCATGAAAACCGGACGAGATGATTCCCATCATGTACCTCCGATGCGGAGATCCGCAGGTCGAATGTAGTCGGTGCCCCAACGATAGGGCAACGGCAGGACAGGGTCCAGACATGCAAACATTCCGGCCCGGTGCCACGGCCCTGATGACTGGCTCGGCTTCCTCCTCTCGCCGGCCGACTTCCATGGCGCTGCTCCGTCGCTGCTCTCGTGGCACACTTTCTGCCATGGAGCCAATGGACTGTCTGGTCATCTACGTCCCCACCGCAGCTGCCGAGGCGGTCCGGCAGGCCATAGGCGACGCCGGAGCGGGGAGGCTGGGCAACTACTCGCACTGCTCGTTCAGCCTCGAAGGCGCCGGGCGCTTCACGCCGCTGCCCGGCGCGAACCCGACAATCGGCGTCGTCGATTCCCCCGAGGAGGTGCCGGAAACCCGGATCGAGGCCATTTACCCGCGCTCCCGGCGCAGCGCCGTCGTCGACGCCGCGCTGTCCGCGCATCCGTACGAGACGCCGGCATTCATGACCTTCCCGGTCGATATCAGCCTGCCGCGGGGTTGAGCCGCGGTCAGGGACGTCACGCCTCAGATGCTGGGAGACCCTGGGTAACTATTTCGCCACTGCGGGCGAGATGTTCGGCAACGTCCCGGAGCTTGAGGTTGGATCTGGAACTGGCACGGCTGAGGAGCAGAAAGGCCTGCTCGGCCGTGATCTTGTACCGCTCCATCAGGATGCCTTCGGCCTGGCCGATCAGCTGCCGGGCCACCAGGGCTTCGCCGAGCTGACTGATTTTCTGGGAATCCGCGAACGCTACGGCGGCGTGCGCGGCGACCAGCAACCCGATCTGTTCGGACTCGTCGTCGAAGGCGTCGGGACCCGCTCCATAGAGGTTCAGGGCGCCGAGCCGATCATCTTCAACGAACAGCTGGAACGAAAGCATGCTTCGCGCCCCGAGTTCCACGGCCGCCCTGGCGAAATCGGGCCAGCGGTCCTCCAGACTGAGGTCCGGGACACGAACCACCCGATCCTCGTGGGCCGCGTCCATGCACGGCCCCTGCCCGGTGGAACTCTGCAGGGCATCGACCCGGCGTGCAAGCTCGCCCGAGGCGGCTTTGGAGTCAATTGTCTTCCGCCCTGTCGCGAGGCTGATGGAAGCATGCGCGGTACCAGGAATCAGGTCCAGGGCGGCATAGACAATGCCGGAGAGGACGGCGTGGACGTCATCTTCCTGTTGCAGCTCCCGGGCGAGTTCGCTGAGTTGGGTGGCCAGTTCGGCGCTGACGGGGCTGTTTTCCTGCCGGGTGGTGTCTGCATCTGGTCGGTCCACGCCCATCACTGGCCTCCGCTGCTCGGTGTTTTGCTTGATCCTATACGTCCGGCAACTTCCGCGCCCGCCGCGTGGTCGCGAAGAGGTCCAACGCCTTGCATCCCGAGCAGGAACTCACTCAGGACCCCATTGCTGGTCCTCCGGCACCGGCGTAGGCTCGCCCGCAGAAGCGGCCGTGCCCACTGCCCGCCACGGCCCCGACTGGGAGCGCCGGGACGAGTCCGGCACGGAAGGACCTGCGATGGACGCCATTGACGATCCTGGCACCCACAACGGGTGGCCCCGGCTACGGGTCGATGATTGGATTCAGACCCGCGACACCGTGCACATGTGGACGCAGATCGTCGGCAAGATCCGCATGGCGCATTCTCCGATGCTGAACCACTGGTGGCACGTGACCCTGTACGTCACGCCGCGAGGACTGACGACGTCGACAATCCCTTATGGGCGCGGGGCCTTCGACATGGAATTCGATTTCTGTGACCACCGGCTGAACGTCCGCTCCAGCGATGGCTCCGCCGGGAGCATCGTCCTGGCGCCCAAGTCGGTGGCCGAGTTTTATGCGGAGGTGTTCGCGACCCTTGCCAGGCTCGGCATCCAGTCATCCATCCGTGCAGTCCCGAACGAGGTGGACCCGGCCATACCCTTCGCCGATGACCACCGGCACGCATCCTACGACCCAGATGCGGTACGAATCTTCTGGCAGCAACTGGTTCAGGTGGACCGGGTCCTGACTGACTTCAGTTCGCACTTCAGAGGCAAAGCCAGCCCTGTCCACCTCTTCTGGGGGTCCATGGACCTGGCATATGCCCGCTTCTCCGGACGCGAGGCCCCCACCCACCCCGGAGGTGTCCCAAACTGCGCGGATTGGGTCATGGTGGAGGGCTATTCCCACGAGCTGAGCAGTTGCGGGTTCTGGCCCGGGGTGGGGGATGAAGGGGCCTTCTACGCTTACGCGTACCCCGAACCAGCAGGGTACGCGGAGTACATCCGGGAAACCGATGGGGTTGTCTACCGCCGGGAGGACAAGCTCTACCTCCTGCCCTACGAAAATGTCCGGACCGCGCCGGACCCCGACAGCACGCTGTTGCGGTTCCTCCGCTCCACGTACGAGGCGGCCGCGGTGACAGGAAACTGGGACCGCGCGGGACTTGAAGTGGATCCCCGCCGTTGGCGGCGGTGATGTAACCCCCAGGCAGCAGGACACGCGAGGTGCGATCCGCACCGGGCCCCTTTCCTGCGTTGGGATTGGCTACGAGAGTAGGGTGGAGCGTGAGTCGAGGGCGCGCATCCGAGGGGGAAGCCACATGGACGCCATCTCTGGAATCGAAGTGTCGGTTCCACCCAGCGGGACCGGTTGCGTTGAGTGCCTGGCCGGCGGAGGGTGGTGGTTGCACCTTCGCCGTTGCGCCCAATGCGGTCACATCGGCTGCTGCGATACCTCGCCGGCCCAACACGCCACGGCACATGCGCGCTCTACTGGCCACCCGGTCATCCGCAGCTTTGAGCCTGGCGAAAGCTGGTTCTACCACTATCCAAGCTCCTCATTTATTGACGGGCCGGACCTTGAGCCGCCGGCCCACCACCCAGAAGATCAGAGCGTTCCGGGCCCAGCCTCGCGCGTGCCCGGTGATTGGACGCAGCACCTGCACTGATGACGGGCGGAGTCAGCCGGTGATGAGGAGCTTGGCTGCTGCGATTGCGAGCCAGTCCTTCAGTGGGATGTTCTGGTGGTGGTCCCGTTCGGAGTAGGTGACCCAAACCTTGCCTTTGCAGTCAAAATCGATGTTTACCAGGTTGTCCAGGGCGGTCCGGGGCCAGCGGGCAATAGCCACGTTGTCGGTGATTTCGACCAGGCGCTGCGGTGCAGCCGTCCAGGCAGGCTCCTTTCCTGGTTTGCGGGACGGCAGAGAGATCACGCGGCCCGACGCCGGGACCAGCTCCTTGGGATTGACCAGCTTCTTTACGGCGCTACCGCCTTCGAATGTACTCAGAATGGTGTCCATGCTCAGGAACTCGTCTCCGCCGAAGCTCGTGGACTGGCGGTAGAAGCAGATGCGGCCGTCGACGGTCAGGAATGCAGTGCCTTGGTGTTCACTTTCCAAGGGCCAGCCGAGGGACTGGGCCACGAAATGCCAGGCGGTCCAATCGGTTCCGGTGGTGACGACGGCGAGGCTCGTCGGCGCGGAGCGCTTGAGGAGTCGCTTGCTGGCGTGTCCCAGCGCGCGTTCCATGCGGTCCGCGGCGGCGCGGCGGGCGGACTCGTAGACGCCGGGGACGGCTTCATTGGCAGCTCTTGCCGCAGTAGATTCCATGGTGGCCGCCCATCCCGTCTGGGTTGTTTGGGTTGTCTGGATTGATCGCCGCGGCGGAGGCTTGCGCTTCATTTTAGGGCGCTGGTAGAGGCCGGAAGCCGAAAGACATCCAATGTTCATCGACCGGTCACCGGCCGCGGGCAAGCCTCGAGCAGAAGGCGAGGGTGTTAACTGGGAGGGTGAGCTCCCTACCGTCGGCGCGTACCCAAAGGCTTGTGCTGTGGATCGCGATTCTCGCGTCCTTTGTGTCGTTTCTGGACAGCAGCGTCATCAACGTGGCGCTGCCGGCCATTTCCCGTGAACTGGGCGGCGGTCTGACGACGCAGCAATGGGTTGTTGACGCCTACCTGATTACCCTGGGTTCACTGATCCTGGTGGCCGGTTCGCTCTCTGATCTGCTCGGACGCGTTGTGGTCCTCCGCGCTGGCCTGATCGGATTCGGCGCAACGTCGGTGATGTGTGCGCTGGCCCCCACGGAGGAGTTCCTGATCCTGGCGAGGGCGCTCCAGGGCGTCGCGGGCGCCCTGCTGGTGCCCAGTTCCCTCGCCCTGATCACCTCAAACTTCGACGACGCTCCCCGGGCGAAGGCGATCGGGCAGTGGACCGCCGGTACAACCGTGGCGTTCATCGCGGGCCCGCTGCTTGGGGGAGTGCTGGTGGACTCGGTGGGATGGCGTTGGGTTTTCGGAATCAACGTCCTGCCCATTGCTTTGACGCTGTACATGTTGGGCGTGCTGCGGGCCAAGGATGTTCGCGTGGCTGGGGTGCGCATCGACTACCCGGGCGCCGTTCTTTGTGTTCTGGGGTTGGCGGGTCCGGTCTACGCGCTGATCGAACAAGGCAACTATGGCTGGCGGAGCCCGCTTATCCTGATGCCGTTCGTCCTGGGCATCCTGTGCCTCGCCGGATTCATTTGGCGGGAACGGACCGCGCGGCAGCCTCTCCTGCCACTCAGCCTCTTCTCCGTCCGAAACTTTGCCGTCGGCAATGTGGCGACGGCCTTCGTCTACGCGGCGCTGTCGATCGGGGGATTCATCATCGTGCTCTTCCTGCAGCAGGTGGCCGGGTTTCCGGCGACGTTGGCTGCTCTGGCGTTGCTTCCGGTCAGTCTCGTCAACATCCTCCTGGCATCATGGTTTGGCTCACTGGCCGGGCGCTTCGGGCCGCGCTGGTTCATGGCCCTGGGACCCGCTCTCGCCGGAGTTGGATACCTCCTGATGCTCGCAACTGAAATCCCGGTCAACTATTGGACCCAGCTGATGCCCGGGATCCTCCTGTTCGCAGTCGGGCTCTCTGCGACAGTCGCGCCGCTCACCGCCGCCATTCTCGGCTCGGTGCTAGAACAGCAGGCCGGCATCGGCTCTGCAGTAAATAATGCCGTGAGCAGGGTTGCGGGTCTGGTCGGCATCGCAGTGGTCGGCCTGGTTGTGGGCGGCAAACTTGAACTGGACGGATTTCACCGGATGCTGGGCGTGACCGCCGTCCTGCTCATCCTCGGGGGCATAGTTTCCGGCGTCGGTATCCGGAACCCTCCCCTGCCGCAGGCTGGCCCGCTACGACACAAAGCCGGATCGAAAAGCATCCGGGGCAACCGGCAGACACGGCCGGGCTGACGGCCGGGCGGGGGCCTATGGCCGCCAGGGCAGTCCCGAGCGCTGAGGTGGCTCTCCTCTGGGGCGCGCCGGAACGCCTTGCCCGGGTATGACGCTCCTGCGACGATGGCAAGGTGAACAGGCCTATCGGATACTGGGTCAAGCGCCTGGACGCGGCGCTGGAGGCACAACTCGATTCCACGCTGGCCCGCGTCCACCTGACCAGACGGCAGTGGCAGGTCCTCAACTTGTTGAGCTCGGCACCCGCAACTCCGGCGGAGATATGGGATTTCTTGCGCCCCTTCGACACTGGCGACGGCGGACAGGAACGCGACCTGGCCGCGCTCGTTCGCAGGGAGCTCGTTTTCCTCCTCGATGGCCGCCTCGCCCAGACCGGGGCCGGCTACGCCCTGCATTCGGAGGCCTCCAGGCTGGTCGAAGCGACCCGCCATGAGCTCACGGCAGGCATCGGAGCCGATGAGTACGCCATGGCTGTCAGCGTCCTCGAACGGATGACCAACAACGCCGACCGGCTCGCGGCGAGATAGCTGAGTGCGTCTTCCCTGATCCACCTGCTGGGATTCCTCGTCGGTAGAGGGGTCCCGACAGCGGATTGCTGCGGGCCTTGCTGTGGCCGGCCGAATCCGTGGAGTTCCAGGCAGATCCCGCGATCGGCCTGGAAATCCAAGAACTGGACAAGATGCGTCCAGTAGCGGTCATGTTGCTTCTTCCGGCACAACGGCACGCCATAGTCTGGCTCCGGTTGACGGGACGGGAACTCTCTCTTGGGTTCTGCGATGCCGGCCGGCAAGGAGGATCTGATGGGCATTGGCAAGTACGGACCAAATTGGAAATTCCGGTCAGCGGTTGTGGCGGTCGCCCTGGCGGCCTCTGGCGTCGGCTTCGTCGCTACCACCGTCCCCGCGGAGGCCGCATCGTCGAAGGGATGTGCGGACGGGGGGTTCCGCGTCCTCGGTAAGGCCGGCGACTTCGACGGCGCCGTGGCGGCTCCGGGAAACCGGTTCCGGGTCCAAGGAAAGTATGTCCAGTTCGACGTCGATCCCGCCAATTTTGCCATCTACAACTATGCCTTCACCGGCGCGGCAAATGAATTGGACCTCACGGGCGGCCGGGCAACGCCGGTCTATGCGAGCAAGATCCCGGACCACCGCGGCCTGAAATTTACCAGTGCCGTAGCGCTGAAGGTTAAGGACACGGACGTGGTGATGTCCCGAACCGGGACTGGCGGCTTGTCGATGACGATCCAGGCTAAGGACTGCGCCTCCGGTGGACTGTTCCAGATGGAGCCCGAGCGCGGCGACGGAACCAGGACGCTCATCGTGCACCGGCTGGCGGCCGGTGCCTTCTATTTCGACAACTCCAACTTCCGCACCAGGCTCGGGCAATTCCTCGGCTCCGCGTGCACCAGCGTTCAGGCCGGACCGCCGAGCCAGTTCTGTGCCCGGGTGGCGCCCCGGGTCAACATCGGCAACGCGGTCTCCGCCAAGTTCGTGGTGCGCGACAGCGCGCAGGTTGCCACCCGCGTTCGGCAGCCGGACTGTGGCGCGGACTTCACCAACAACCTCGCCCTCGCTGAAACCCGGGACCATTGCGGCGGCATGTCCATCTGGGACGTGGCCAGCGGCGGACGGATGGGAATGGTGACTGGTGAGGACGCTACCGAGGTCGCCAACCCGGCCACGGAGTGCGTACAGGACTGCCAGGCCCAGAATCAGGTCCGGGGCCGCCTTGCCAATCTCGGTTTCCCATTTCCCGTTCCTGCCGCGAGCAAACTGACCCCACGAATCTCGACAGCAGGTTTGACCGCTCCTCTGACCCGGTAGCCCGCCGCACTTCGACCGGGGACGGCGTTGCACACCGCACGAATGTCGTAGATCACGGGGCGCTCGTTCGCTCGCCCAGCGACGCAGGGGCATGGCGATCCCCGAAGTCCGGACAGGCCGCGGTCAGGGCTTCTGGGACGCCGCCGCGGACGGGTCAAGGTCCGCGAGGGTCAGTGGATGCGCCGGCGCCTCCGGGAAGGGGAACGTGGCCGTCACGGCCAAATCCGGACCAACGTGCACCATTTCGCCGGGATCCATGGGACGCCACCCCGGGTTGGGATCCATGGGCTCGGTGGCGATAAGGACGTGCGCGGAACGGGACAGATCCCGGCTGTGTGCGTGGATGCGGGCGCTCCGTGCATCCAGGGGTGCCGGCTCGGCGCCCGCGGCAGGCTTGCGTTCCAGCACGTGCAGCTCATGGGTGGCCGGGTACCTGACCGCCCAAAGGTCGGTCGCCGTCGTCACGATGAAGTTCAGGCTGAAGACGGGCAATTCCTCGGCAACCCACCGGATGGCCCGGGTGATGCCTTCCCCGACATCGCCGCCTGAGCGCCGGCTCTCGGCGGTGATCAGCGCAAAGAGGCGTTCGCTGTCCGTCTGGCCGTGCACCAGATCCGCGACGCCGAGTTCTGCCAGGCGCTGATTGAGCCGCCCCAGGTCGCCGAAGGCGCCGTTGTGGGCGAACAGCCGCCCGTCTTGTTCAAACGGGTGCGTGTTGACCATGGTGTGTGCGCCGGTGCTGGCGTACCGCACATGGGCAAGGAACGTGGTGCTCTTGAGGACCCGGGCCTCGCGCGCGAAGGCGTGGTCCTCCCACGCCGCAAGCGGTTGCTTTGCCACGTGGGCCCTGCCGTTCGCGTCAAAGGTGCCTATCCCGGCGCCGTCGGGCTCCCGACGGCTTTGGGCCGACAGGCTGTCCGGGGCGTCCAGGAGCCAGAACGTCGCCCGGACCGGACCAGGCCCGGCGTGCAGGCCGAACAGTCGGCACATGGGCCCTCCTCCTTGTGGTGTGTCGGCCGCAGCCGCGGCAGGACCTGCCTGGTGGTCACGCTACCCGCGGCGGCCGTTGCGCCCAAGCCATTTGCCCTGCACGCTTCCTGGCCTTCGTCATGTACATCATTGCGTGAATACATGCACGGCTGTACTTTGGATTCATGGAGACCCTCACGCATGCCCCGGTGCTGGCACGGTTCGGCTACGCGGTTTCGGACCCTACCCGGGCCCGTACTTTGCTGGCCCTGGCAGACGCGCCGGCGTATCCGTCCGATCTTGCCGACTCCCTCGGGGTATCGCGGCAGAGCATGTCCAACCATCTGACCTGTCTTCGCGGCTGCGGGCTTGTGGTTGCGGTTCCCGATGGCAGGCGGACCCGGTATGAACTTGCTGATGCCCGGCTGGGCCATGCCATCAAGGACCTGATCGGCGTGGTACTCGCGGTCGACCCGTCGTGCTGCGCGCCGGACGGGACGTGCCTGGCATGACGGCCCTCCTGCACGCGCCGGCGCCTGAGCGCCGGGCTGTCCTGACCAGGCGGATCCGGCTGTTCGCCGCCGCAACCATCACCTACAACCTGATCGAGGCCGTCGTGGCCCTGTGGGCGGGCGGCGTAGCGGACTCTTCGGCGCTGATCGGGTTCGGACTGGATTCCGTGATCGAGGTTGCGTCGGCACTGGCGCTGTCCTGGCAGTTCTCCGCCAAGGATCCGGAGCGGCGTGAGCACCTGACGCTGCGGATCATCGCCATTTCGTTCTTTGCCCTGGCGGCCTTCGTCACCGCAGATTCCGTCCTGTCCCTCACCGGCGGGGGCGAGGCGCAGCACTCCGTCCCGGGCATCGTCATCGCCGCCCTGAGCCTGGCCATCATGCCCGTCCTTTCCTGGCTGCAGCGCCGGGCAGGCCGGGAGCTGGGTTCCAGGACGGCGGTCGCCGACTCCAAACAGACCCTTCTGTGTACCTATCTTTCTGCGGTCCTTCTCGTCGGCCTGGTGCTGAACAGCACCCTGGGCTGGTGGTGGGCAGACGCCGGCGCAGCCCTGGTCATTGCCGCGATCGCCGTCCGCGAGGGCATCAACGCCTGGCGCGGAGATGTTTGCTGCGCCGTTCCGCACGGGGCGAATGCCGGTGAGGCATCTCAACCTGGGGCCGATCCTGCGCCCGGCGCCGGTTCGGGCTGCTGTGAGGGTTGCGGAACCGGGCCCGGACCACAGGATGYGGCATCGACGTTGGCTCCCGGAAGCACTGAGTTGTAGGCCTGCCGGGTCCCAGTGGACCGTTCAGATGGCGGAGGAGCGGCGCTCGATCAGGACGGTGTCACGCCACTGTCCGGTAAGCGGGCCGTGGGCCATCCTGGCGATGCGGCTCCTGCGCCCGACGACGACGTAGCCGTTGGCCAAGTGGAGTTTGAGGCTGGCTTCGTTTTCGGGGAAGACGCTGGCCTGGATGGTCCAGATCCCGTCACTCTCCGTGGAGTCTGCCAGGGCTTGCAGCAGCGCCGCGCCCAGGCCGCGACCGCGTGCATCGGCTGCGATGTAGACGGAGTGCTCCACCACGCCAGCGTAGGCAGGGCGGGCAGAGACGGGGGCGACGGCGGCCCAGCCAAGGATCCGGCTGTCTGCGGCCTCTGCGACGAACCGGTGGCGCGGCAGCCTCGAAGCGTTGAAGCGGTCCCAGTCGGGCGCCTCTACTTCGAAGGTGGCGTGGCCGGTGGCGATTCCCTCACGGTAGATCCCCTGGACGGCCGGCCAGTCGCCGTGGTGCATGGCGCGGATCGTGACCGCGGACAGTTCGAGCGCGGTCACAGGGCCGCCAGGAGTCCGGCTGTCCGCTCCAGGGCGCCGGGAACCAGGGAGTAATACGCCCACGTCCCGCGCTTTTCGCGGTGCAGCAGCCCCGCGTCGACCAGGATCTTCAGGTGGTGGGAGACGGTGGGCTGGCCAAGGTCCAGCGGTTCGGTCAGGTCGCACACGCAGGATTCGCCGGACGGATCGGCCTTGACGATGGAGAGCAGCCGCAGCCGGTTCGGGTCGGCCAGCGCCTTGAAGACCAGCGCCTTCTGCTTCGCCTCCTCAGCACCGAGGGCAGTCACTCCTGCCGGGGTGCAGCAGGTTTCACCGGTGGCCGGTTCGAGGACAGGGAGCAAGTTCATGTACCTATTATGCCCGGATATTGATAATCATCAATGTATACGAGTGTGAGGAGTCACCCGGCTGCCGGCGAGGCTAGGTGCGGGCTGGCTCGGAACTGTGCGCCAGCACGACGTCGTCCGCGGTGCGGGCCGCCGAGGGGAACAGGATCAGGAGGAGTCCGAGACCCGCTGCCGCGCCGACCATCTGTGCCACGACGAAGCCGGGAACGGAGGCGGGTGCGATGCCGGCGAAGGTGTCAGTGAAGATTCGGCCCACCGTGACGGCCGGGTTGGCGAACGATGACGAGGAGGTGAACCAGTAGGCGGCCCCGATGTAGGCGCCCACCGCCGGTGCCGCGAGAACGCCACGGGATGTGGCAGCGAGGGCGAAAATGAGAAGGATGAGGCCGGCGGTACCGACGACCTCGCCCAATAGGTGTCCCGTGGTTGCACGCTCCTTGGTGGAGATGGAGGTGCTTACCTCAAACATTGCGTTCGCGACCACGCTGCCACCGACCGCACCCACAGTCTGGGCAACCACATAGGTGCCAAGCTCCGGCAGGCTCAATCCGGTGCCATTACGCCGGCCCAGGATCCAGTCGGCGGCCGAGACCGCCGGATTGAAGTGCGCGCCGCTCATGGGCCCGAGTACAAGGATCAGCACCGTCAGGCCGAGCACGGTGGCGGTGCTGTTCTGGAGCAGCTGCAGGCCTGGGTCATTGGGGGAGAGCTGCTGGGCGGCGATTCCGGAGCCGACGACGATCATCACGAGCAGGCTGGTGCCGAGCAGTTCGGCGGTGGCGCGGCGCCATAACGGCGGCTGGTTTGAAGTCATGGCAACAGCTTGACTGAAAGAATTGCCTCAATCAAAATTGAACCAATGAATATTGAGGCAGCAGGCGCTTTCCGGGCGAGGGTCGCCAAGCACGCGGCCCTCGCTGATCCTGCGCGCCTGCGCATCGTTGATCTGCTGACTCTGGGTGACTTCTCCCCGACGGAACTGCAGGCGGAGCTGGGGGTGCCGTCGAATCTGCTCTCCCATCACCTGCGCGCCCTGGAAGAGGCCGGGCTGACAACCCRCCACCGCTCCGAGGCCGACCGGCGCCGCAGCTATGTTCGGCTTGTTGCCGGCGCCCTGGAAGGCCTGGTGCCCGGGGCTGAGCACGGGGCCCGCCGCCTGCTGTTCGTCTGTACTCGAAACAGTGCCAGGTCCCAGCTGGCCGCCGCGCTCTGGCGGCGTGTCAGCGAAATCCCCTCGACGTCGGCGGGAACGCATCCCGCGGAGAGCATCGCCCAGGGGGCCATCGAGGTCGCCCGCCGCCACGGCGTCGATCTGGCAGACGTTCCACCGCGCAAGCTGGAGCACGTGGTGGGGGAGGGGGACTTGGTGGTGACCGTGTGCGACAACGCCCATGAGGAACTGGCCAGCCTTGGCGGTGTGCACTGGTCCGTGTCGGACCCGTTGCGCCTGGGTACCGATGAAGCCTTCGAGCAAGCGTTTACGGATATCGTCCACCGCATCAACGGCCTCGCACCCCGCGTGATCGCCGCCTAAAACCCGAAATCCACCAATATTGACAAGTATCGATTTATAGTTCGATACTTCAAGCATCGACAAGCATCAATGTCTACGCAGTCAAGAGTGGTGCGGGACGACGACCTCATCAAGACCGATCCACACCTAACTGATTCCAGGAGAAACCCGTGAGTACCGAAACCGCCAAGAAGCCCTCCGTCCTGTTCGTCTGCGTCCACAACGCCGGCCGCTCCCAGATGGCCGCCGCCTTCCTGACTACCCTGGGCGAGGGACGGATCGAGGTCCGGTCCGCCGGTTCCCAGCCCGCGGACAAGGTCAATCCGGCGGCCGTGGAGGCCATGGCCGAACTCGGGATCGACATGTCTGCCGAGATCCCGAAGATCCTCACCACCGAGGCTGTGAAGGAATCCGACGTCGTCATCACCATGGGCTGTGGTGACGAATGCCCCTATTTCCCCGGCAAGCGGTACGAGGACTGGGTCCTGGAAGACCCCGCCGGGCAGGGCATGGACTCCGTCCGCCCGATCCGCGACGAGATCAAGACCCGCATCGAGGACCTGATCGCGTCGCTCACGACCGTCGCCAAATAGCCCCCGCTGAGCATTGGGAGATTTGGACCTGCAGGCTTCTCCCAACTGAACCACCACACCTATGGATCAAACAGAGGAAACCATGGATTCTGCGAAGAACCTTCCCGTTGCAGTGATCGGCGCCGGGCCCGTGGGCCTGGCGGCCGCAGCCCACCTGATCGAACGCGGCCTGGAACCGCTGATCTTCGAGGCCGGCCCGTCCGCGGGCGCGGCCATTGAGCAGTGGCGCCACATCCGGCTGTTCTCCCCGTGGCGGTTCAATGTCGATGCCGCCGCCGCCCGCCTGCTCGAAGCCTCCGGCTGGAAATCGCCCCGCCCCACGGCCCTGCCCTACGGCGGAGAACTCATCGATGACTACCTCGCCCCGTTGGCCGCCCTCCCGGCCATCAGTTCAAAGCTGCAGACCGGCGCCAGGGTCATCGCCGTGACCCGCGCCGGCATGGACAAGACCCACACCCGCAACCGCGACAGCACGCCGTTCGTCCTCCGGGTCCAGCACACGGACGGAGAAACCCGCGACCACACCGTGGCCGCGGTCATCGACGCCTCCGGCACCTGGTCCACCCGCAACCCGCTGGGGACCTCCGGGCTCCCCGCCATCGGCGAAGACTCCGCCGCGGACCGGATCTCCGCCCCGCTCCCGGATGTCACCGGCCGCGGCCGTGCCGCGTTCGCCGGACGCCGCGTCCTGGTAGTCGGCGCCGGTCACTCCGCCGCCAACACCCTGATCAGCCTGGCGGACCTGGCCAAGGATGAACCGGACACCCGGATCCTCTGGGCGGTCCGCGGCGGGTCCGCCGGGAAGGTCTACGGTGGTGGCGACGCCGACGGGCTGCCCGCCCGCGGCCAGCTCGGTGCCCGCCTGCGCCGCCTCGTCGAGGCAGGAAGCATCGAACTGCACACCGGCTTTGGCATCGGCTCGCTGAAATCTCTCGCCTCGCACGTCACGGTCGAGTCCGTGGACGGCCGCATCCTTGAGGCCGACGTCGTCGTTCCCTGCACCGGTTTCCGCCCGGACCTGGACATTCTGCGTGAACTCCGCCTGAACCTGGACCCCGCCGTCGAAGCACCCACAGAACTCGGCCCGCTCATCGACCCGGAGTTCCATTCCTGCGGCACCGTCCCCCCGCACGGCGCCGCGGTGCTGGCCCACCCGGACAAGGACTTCTACATCGTTGGCATGAAGTCCTACGGCCGCGCGCCAACGTTTCTGCTGGCCACGGGCTACGAACAGGTCCGTTCCGTCGTCGCCGCCCTGGCCGGGGACCGCGAAGCGGCCGACACCGTCCAGCTCGAACTCCCTGAAACCGGCGTGTGCTCCTCCGACGCCGGCACCAGCTGCGACGTCCCGGCCGCCCCCGCGGTATCAGAGTCCTCGTGTTGCGCGGCTCCTGAACCGGTGCTCGTCGGATTCCCCACCGGACTGTCCCACGGCCGCTCCGGCGAAACCGGCTGAAGCGGGCCTACGTTCCATGATCTGTCACACGCCGGCACCGACATTGAAGTCTGGGAAACGGACGAGCCCTCCGGCGGCCTACGAGCTGGTGCTGGACGCCAGCACGCCCAGGCCGAGTGCGGCGATGATGCCGCTGCTACCGCGTTCGAGCCACCGGCTTACGCGGGGGCGCTGCAGCCATGCCATTGCTTTCGCCGCCGCGATGGCGACGGCCGCCAGATAGAGGAAGCCGATGGCGCTTTCGATGGCGCCGAGCACCATGGCTGTGTCCAGCGTGTTGCCGCCGTGCGGAATGAACTGCGGCACGACGGCGAGGTAGAACAGGCCGACTTTGGGGTTCAGGAGTGTGGAGAGTGCGCCGGCGCCAAACCCTGCCCTTCGGCTGTGGCTGCGGCGCGGAGGGTGCCCGACCGTTGTGGCGGTGGCTGACCTGCCGCGGGCACGGATCAGCGACGAGATACCCAGGTACAGGAGGTATAACCCGCCTGCGATCTTCAGCCACCGGAACACTTCCGCGGGGTCCTCCAGCACGGCGGCGAGTCCCACGCCCACCAGCGCCGCCCAGACCATGGAGGCCAGCGCCGAGCCGAACGCCGCGGCCAGGCCAGCCCCGGCACTCTGCAGCGAGATCCGGAGCACCAGGAAGGTGTCCGGGCCCGGGGTGACGGAAAGCAGCAGGCACAGCCCGGCAAAGGCCAGCAGGGTTACGGCGGTCATGAGGACCATTGTCGGGGTGCCGGCCGCCTGGTTGCAATTACCGCGGAACTGTAAGACGTCGTCGGCCGCGTTCACACCCAGTTCACAACTATGGGTGCCCTGCCAGGGAACCCCATGCGCCCCGAACACCTCCTAGTGTTGTCCTATGACCGCAGAGAACCGGGAAGAAGTTCGTGAGTTCCTCACGACGCGGCGGGCGAAGGTGCAGCCGCAGCAAGTGGGACTGGCCCCTGGCACGAACCGGAGGGTCCCCGGGCTCCGACGCACCGAGGCCGCGCTTCTGGCCGGCGTGAGTGTTGAGTACTATTCGCGGCTGGAGCGCGGGGACCTCGCCGGCGCCTCGGACGCGGTTCTTCATGCCATCGCGGATGCTCTCTTGCTGGACGACGCCGAACGCGACCACCTCTTCGACCTCGCCCGCGCGGCGAACACGTCGCCGGGGCACCGAAAGCGCCGTTCGCCTCGCAGCCCGACGGTCCGTTCCGGCCTTCAGCTGGCTCTCGACGCGATAACGGGCGGCCCAGCCCTGGTGCGCAACGGCCGGCTGGACATCATCGCCGCGAATATCCTCGGCCGGGCACTCCACGTCGACGCCTATTCCGCTGCAGAACGGCCCGTGAACCTGGCCCGGCACGCCTTCCTGGATCGTGGGAAGGCCGAACTGTTCTATCTGGACTGGGATGCCGCGGCCGATGCGATCGTCGCGATCCTTCGAACCGAGGCGGGCCGCGACCCCTACGACAAGGACCTCCAGGATCTCGTCGGCGAACTGTCCACCCGYAGTGAGGAGTTTCGGGCCAAGTGGGGCGATCACAATGTCCGCCGCCACGCCACCGGAATTAAGCGGTTCCACCATCCGATTGTCGGTGACCTCGAATTCCTCTTCGAAGGCACCGAGCTGATGGCCGACCCCGGCTGGACCCTCCTGATTTACACGGCTGAACCCGGCACACCCACCGCGGAGCGGGTACGTCTCCTGGCGAGTTGGGCTGCAACCCAGGAACGGGAAAGCGCGCCCGAAGCCCCGACCCGCAGCGCGCTGGGCAGCGCGTCCTAGCTACACGGCGGGAGGCTGCAGGGCGGGGATGACCAGCCCGGTGCCGCCGTCCACGGTGACGCGCTGGCCTGTTGTGAGGATGCCGGTGCCGTTGCGGGTGCCCATGACGGCGGGAATGCCATATTCGCGGGCCACGATGGCGGCGTGCGAGCCTATCCCTCCGGTGTCCACCACGACGGCGGCGGCCCGCTGGAACAGGGGTGTCCAAGACGGGTTGGTGTAGGGGCAGACGAGGACTTCGCCGCTGCGAAGGTTCCCGAATTCCGCCGGCTGCAAGATGACGCGCACCGCGCCGGTGGCCGTGCCCCTGCTGGCGCCCGATCCTTTCACGAGCGCATCCGTGTCCTGCGCCGCCTCCCCGAAAAGATCGCTCAGTTCCAGGAGCGGAACCGCTGCGAGGTCGCGGCGCTTGGCGGTGCGCGCGATCACGAGGCTGCGCCACCGGGCCCGTTCGGCTCCCGTGAGGCGGGCAGGGTCGGCCATGGCGCAGAGCTCTTCGAACCGGAGGTGGAAGACCTCGTCCGGCCGGTCGATGATCCCCGCAGCTTGCAACCGCTGGCCGAGGCTCAGGAGGGACCTGCGCAGCGGGGGAAGGAGCGCCGTGGCGTAAAAGTGCGTGTCCTCCCGGAACGCCATTCCTGCCTTGGCCTGCTCGACTGCGTTCAGCACCAGGCTCCGGAACCGAGGGTTCTTCATGGCCGGGTGGGCCAGGAGTATCCGGAGTGCGTTGCCGGTCTGGTCTGTTTTCGCGGGCGGGGCATCAATCAGGACTTTGACCAGTCCCAGGACAACCTCAGGTACCTCGGACCAGGTGGGTGAACTGCTCAGCACCACGCTGGCCGTCTCCCGGTGGCCATACGTGCGTAGGAAGTCGTCGAAACGGCCCGCGAAGTCCGTGTACCGTGGGTTGGCCAGGATGGCCGCCAGATCCGGGGCGCCGGGCTTTTCAAACAAGGCCCGCAGGCCGGGGTCGTCGCGCACCAGGCCGGCCAGGGTTTCCAATTCCTGGTTCGCGGCGCTGGTTTGGGTGGGTGCGCCGGCGTCCAGGGCGGGGGCCAGCCGTGATTGGCCGAGCAGAAGCAGCAGCGATCTCAGCCTGGCCTGGGAGATCAGCAGGCCGGGAAAATACGAGACGCGCAGGTCGGTGACCGGTGACAGCCCCGCGAAAATGCGGCGCACGTGCTGGAGGGTCTGGGGCCAGTCCAGTTGACCGGGGTCCTGCGTGTTCAGCCTGTCCACCTCTGCCAGATAGGCCGTGAGCCGGGCGTCGCTGGTCCAGTGCGACAGTTTGAAGCGCCGACTCCTGGCCAGGATCAGCACCGGCGCGCCCAGGATCTTGAACGTGGGGCGGGGTACGGGCGGCACCAGCCGGACCACCACGCCGTCCGCTTCGGGAAGGATCTGCGCG
The DNA here is from genome assembly GCF_056395825.1 of Arthrobacter sp. 05T47. Lineage (NCBI taxonomy): Bacteria > Bacillati > Actinomycetota > Actinomycetes > Micrococcales > Micrococcaceae > Arthrobacter > Arthrobacter sp. 05T47. Next base: position 26,422 of record NZ_JBFTKG010000019.1, read on the forward strand.
ACGGCGGGAAAGCCAACGCCGATGCTGCCGGCCATCTGCCCGAGCATGTCGAACAGCCCGAGTCGAAGCCACCCGGAAACATCCAGCGGATAGGGCCGCTCGTTGAACATCTCGACATACGTGGGGCCGATTCTCTTCTGCAGGAAGTTCAGGTCCGCGGGCTCGGGCGGCAACGCCGTCATCGGTCGTGCCTGCAGCACAAACACCCTGCCGCCGGACACCGCCCATTCGATGTCCTGCGGGACGCCGAAAAGGTCCACGGCGCGGCCACAAAGTTCTGCCAGCCGGGCGAGCTGGTCCCTCGCCAGCGCAGGCTTGCTGGTCCCGTCCATGGCGGCACTGGCACTGGCGCCGGGAACGGGTCCGGCGCCGGTGAGTGCGTCAGCGCCCCCGGGCTGCCAGCTCAAGAGCCTGCCGCGTCGGTCCATCACGAAGTGTTCGGGGGTCACAGTGCCCGAGACGACAGCCTCACCCACACCCAGGCCGGCGTCCAGGAGGATCCGGTCCCGTCGCCCCGTGATCGGGTCCGCGCTGAACATCACTCCGGCGACGTTTGCGTCCACCATCCTCTGGACGACGACGGCGATCGCCAGGCCGTCCGCGGTTACGCCCTGCCGGGCCCGGTAGGAAATCGCCCGGTCGGTCCACAGCGACGCCCAGCAACTTTCGACCGCCCTGAGGAGCGCCTGTTCTCCGACGACGTTCAGGAAGGTGTCTTGCTGACCGGCGAAGGCGGCTCCAGGGAGGTCTTCGGCCGTGGCGCTCGAACGGACGGCCACCCTACCGGATCCCAGGCGCCGGTAGGCGGCAGTGATCGCGCCGCGTATGCCCGCCGGCATGAGCGCACCGCCGAAAGCTGCCCTGATCCGTTCTCCCTCCGCCCCTTCCCGCAACAGGCCGCTGAGGGTCTGGGCCAAGCCCGTCTCTTCGAGCATCAATCCATAGGCCGCCGTGGTGATGACGAACCCGGGAGGCACCGGAAAACCGGCCCGTATCAGGTCGCCCAGGTTCACCCCTTTCCCGCCGGCGACAGATCTGTCGCCGACGTCGGCCAGGCCGGCCACAGTGCCGTCCGGAGTCGCCACCCGGCCCGCTGCGGGGCGCTCGCCAATCATGGGGGCGCGCTAGTCGCCCGCGGCTTCACGGCCGCGACGCACTATGAGCCGGTCAGGGCTGTGGACCACTGATGTGTCCTTGTCCTCGTAGTCGAACTGGTTCAGGAAGTAGCGCATGGCATTGATCCGTCCGCGTTTCTTGTCGTTGAACTTGATGGTGATCCATGGTGCGTGGTCCGTGTCGGTTCGCACGAACGTCTCTTCCTTGGCCGCCGTGTACTCCTCCCACCGGTCCAACGAGGCCAGGTCTATGGGGGAGAGCTTCCAGCGCCGCACCGGGTCTATTTGCCGGATCGCAAAGCGGGTGCGCTGCTCATGGCGGGTCACCGAGAACCAAAACTTGGTCAGGTGGATCCCGGAGTCCACCAGCATCCTCTCGAAGAGCGGCGCCTGAACCATGAAAGTGTCGAACTCCTGCTCCGTGCAGAAGCCCATGACCCGCTCCACGTTCGCCCGGTTGTACCAGGAGCGGTCGAACATCACGATCTCCCCGGCCGATGGCAGGTGCTGGATGTAGCGCTGGAAGTACCACTGGCCAAGTTCACGGTCGGAAGGTTTACTCAGTGCCACCGCCCGGGCCGAGCGGGGATTCAGGTGCTCGGTGAAGCGTTTGATGGTGCCGCCCTTGCCGGCCGCATCCCGGCCTTCAAAGACGATCACGTGCCGCAACTCCTGGTCCTGGCCCCAGTACTGGAACTTGAGCAGCTCTACCTGGAGCCGGTATTTCTCCAGCTCGTACTCCTCGCGGGACATCCGTTCCTCGTAGGGGTAGTCCTCCCGCCACGTCTGCACGGCCGAACCGCCGGGGTGGATCAGTTCTGGATCCTCCCCTTGCCCGCCGCGCACCGTGTAGCCCATCTCCACCAGGTGGTCGATGGCCTCCCGCAGGTTTTCCCGGAGCCAGCCCTGATCCTCGGGTGTCCACGTCCTATCCGCCTGCGACATCCCAGGCCCCCCTCTCGCCTCGCTGAACCGGCACCTGAAACACATGGTGCCGACTGCGTTCGATACTCAGCTGAGACACAACCGAGTTCATCGAATGCGACCAGCGTAAGCCGCCGGGTGGAACTCAGGATAGAGACCAGCCGGGGGACTGGCCGCCGCACCGCCACACCCGCCGGGACCGGCTGGGGCGGCAACGCGGGAAGGGGGCCGAAATTCCATGGTCTTCGGCTCAGGCGAGCGTGATGCCCGTGAGCTCGGCAAGCTTGGCGGTGAGCCTGTCCTGGAAGCCCGAGTCGGTGACCTCGGGGGCGGGCTTCCGCTGCCGGCGGTGGTGCCAGTAGCCGCCGGAGACCAGCGCGGCGGGGTCCTCGCTGACCGCCAGCCAGCTCTGGGTGTCGTGGCCCATTGCAAGGTCATCGGGCGCGCCGGGGCCACCCATCTTGGTGGGAACCCAGCCGGGGTCGACGGAGTTGCTGAGCACGGAGGGCCAGCGGCGGGCCACTGCGGCGGAGAGCGCCGAGACGTAGAGCTTGCTCTCTGAGTAGGCGGCGCCGGCATTCCAGCGCCGTTCGATCCAGTCGATGTCCTGGAGACTGCTGCCGGCACCGTGGTGCATGCCGCTGCTGACGTAGATCAGGCGGCCGGGACGAGCCATCATCGCGGTGAGCAGGTAGGGTGCGAGCACGTTGACGGCCAGCGTGCGGGAGTGTCCCTCCGGGGTCGCCATCCGCCCGGCCGAAAGGTAGACACCGGCGTTATGGATGACGGCGTCCATCCGCCCGTGCGCGTTGACCTGTTCGGCGAGGTCCCGGGTTTCGGCGGCGCTGCTGAGGTCACCAATAACAACGCCGGCCGCTAGCGGGGCGAGTCCAGCGAGGGCGGCCGCGCGTTCCCTGGAGCGTCCGTGCAGCAGGACTTCATGGCCGTCGTGGATGAGCGCCCGGGCGGTGGCGAGGCCGAGTCCGTCGGTTGAGCCGGTAATGAAAATGCGTGCCATGGCGCCGGCGGTCAGAGTGCTCCGCCGGCGGCCTCCGGTGTTCCGGAGTCGTGGTTCCCTCCGGCTTGCCCGGTGTGATGGCCGCCGGATCCGTGGTGCCCGCCGATGCCGCCCTGGTCGCCGACGCGTTCACGGGCCAGGAAGTTTTCGACGTCGAAGAGGTTGTCTGCGCGGCGGGCAATGTTCAGCAGCGTGGTCATCGAGGCGACTTCTTCGACCTGCTCCTTGAGGAACCAGAGCATGAATTGTTCGCCCAGGGCGTCGTTTTCAGCCCTGGCGGCGGCAAAGATTGCCTTGATGTTCTCGGTGACTTCAAGTTCCTGCGCGAGGACAAGGGCGAGCGATTCCTCGACGTTCGCGAAGTCGTTCCGGACCTGATCGATGCCGGGGATCTCGATCTTCAGGCCGCGGTCGAGGATGTAGCGGACCATCATCATGGCGTGGTTGCGTTCTTCGAGCGATTGCCGGTAGAAATGCTTGGCCAGTTGCGGAAGGTCCTGCCCGTCAAACCATGCGGCCACGGCGACATATTGGTGGGAGGCGGCAAATTCGTTGCCGACTTGGCGGGTCAGCAGTTCGGTGAAACTGGCGGTTCCCATCGGGGATCTCCTCGCGTTGGTGGTGTGCAAAATCTGCGGACAGGCCGGGGCGGCCGCGATGTCCTTGGACTGGACTCCTTCGAGACTTCCTGATGCGTGCGAGCCGGTCAATACCTTCCAGACCGCGCGGTGCTGCAGGTTCTCGGCGGACAGCTTCCCACTCTTCGCTAGGGAGTGTCCGCCTATGCCGGGAAATGCCGGGGTATAGGGTCAGGCGGTATGGCGCTGCGACTTGTTCAGGTGAATTTCAAGGCTCGGGATGACTCCGCGCTCGGCCGGTTTTGGGCGGAGGCGCTCGGCTGGGGTATTTCCAGCGAGGGACCCGGTGTGACCAATGTCGAACCCGTGGGCTCCGTCCACCCGGACCCCGCTGCCTTCTGCGTCGATGTCGTCACCGTCCCGGACCCCGAGACGGTGAAGTACCGCACGCGCCTCGATCTCAACACAACTTCTGCGGCCCACCAGGAAGAGCTGGTGGAGCACCTGTTGAAGCTTGGTGCGACGCCCGCCGACGTGGGCCAGGGTGACGTGCCGTGGACGGTCCTGGCCGACCCGGAGGGCAACCTGTTCCGCGTGCTGGAGCCTCGAGCGATCTACCGGGACACCGGGCCGATCGCCGCGGTGGTAGTCAGCTGTGCGGATCCGCGGGCCATGGCCCGGTTCTGGGGCGAGGCGACGGACTGGACCCTGCACGAGGTGACTGACGATCATGCGAGGCTGCGTTCGGCCAACGGCGTCGGGCCATATCTGGAGTTTCTTCGCACGCCCGCCGTGCGGTCGGTGTGGGGCCGTGTCCATCTCGACCTGAGGCCGTACCCAGGGGACGATCAAGCAGCAGAGGTGGCCCGGCTGCGGGCTTTGGGCGCCACTATCGCCGACGTCGGCCAGGGCGATGTGCCGTGGGTGTGCCTCGCTGACTCGGAGGGAAACGAGTTCTGCGTCCTGACCCCGGGCTGACGTATGGCCCCGGCCCGTTGCGTGGGCGGCATCGGCCCCGCGCCGTACGCTGTCGCTAGGCGGATTCGAGAACCTTCTTGAGGTTGACCAGCTGGGCGACCTCGGCGTTCACTGTCCGGACGATCATCGGGCCCACGGTCATCGGGCCCACGAGCTTCATGAGCCCCTTGGGCTGCATATCCAGGGTGAACAGAACGCTCGTTCCCCCCCGCGCTTCACCGAGATGGTAGGCGCCGGCCGGTCGGGCCGGGCCGGCGACGACCTGGAAGGCAAGCTGCCTTCCGGGGGGTGTGCCGGGACCTAGCGGATTGCCTCTTCGCGCGCGTCTTCCCGCGCTACGTCCTGGGCCCCGCCCAGGGGGCTCAGGGTCAAACCGGAGGTGTGGAGGAGAGTGCCGAGCAGGGATCGGGCAGCCGCCAGCAGGACATTCACCTCAGGGCTGGCCAGTTCGTAGAACAGCCGCCCTTCGCGCCGGGAGGGGACAATCAGTCGCTGGCGGCGGAGCAGGCTCAAATGCTGGGAGAGGTTGGAGGGCTCCAGGCCCGTGCCGTCGCGCAGCCTGCTCACGGCAACCGGCCCGTCAGCGAGCATTTCCAGCAGTTGGATTCGAGCAGGGTGGCCCAGGGACTTGAAGAGTTCGGCCTTCACATCGGTGAGGGCCATACCTGCGGGAATATCATCCGGCATCGGGGCTTCCCTCCTTCACATTCACATTTTCTGAGCCGCGCGTCTGCGCAGAACCCGTCGCAATAAATCTTGCATTTGCGAGACAGAAAAGTCTGTCTCGCAACGGTCACTATTGGCCCGCTCGCACGTACATCCTAGCGCCCGGACACCGCCATGTCGCCGCCGTGTCGCGCCTCCGGTAGACAAAGTGTTACCTCTTGCGCAGGTCAGGACCATAGTTCAGACTTTCATGAATTCATCAATTAGATCCGGCCCCCTTTGTGTGGCTGGTGTCGTACGGGTGGATGCAGGCTGTTCCCGGTGACAACGGCGTCGCCGGGAACAATCGGGTCTCAGCTTTCTGGAGGGTTCTATGACCGGCATGTTCGAACTGTTCACCGATTCCGACACTTCCTACCGATTCCGACTGACCGCCCCGGACGGGACCATCATGGCCCTCTCCAGGTCCTTCCCAGACAAGCGATCAGCTGTGGCTGGGATCGCCGCCGTGCGGGAGTACGCCGGCATGGGGCACGTGACAGAAATTGCGAAACCGCAGAGCGACGACGTCGACCGGTCCGCGGAAGGCAAGCTTTCACAGGCGGCCGTTGTGCACCGCAGCACCAATGAGGCACGCGCCGTTGAGGCGCACGCGCCAGGGAGGTCGGTTCGTGATGGCGCGCCCGGGTCTCCTGGCCGGCCGCCACGCATTCGAATCCCATCCGCCGCACGATTCCTGGGCGGAAGGGCCGTCGTCCGGAACCAGCAGTTGATTGCGCGGTGGCGGCAGGCTCTGGACTCGCGGACCGGTGAGGTCGGGCTGAGCTCGTGCTGACCGGCGTCGTGATCCGCGATACCCGGCTGGGCAGGTAGCGCGTCCATGGCCGAACTGAAGGCACTGCAGGCCTACTCCAGCGCACTGGTCGGCGAAGATTGCCCCGCTGGGACCTTTCACTACGAAGTGGATTCCGGGGAGCTCGAGTGGTCTGAACAGATCTACCAGATCCACGGCTACCGCCGCGGTGAGGTTGTGCCGACTTTGGGCCTGGTGGTGTCCCACACGCATCCCGACGACCGCAAGCCGTGCAGGGAGATCTTTGAGGACGTGTGCCGTCGGGGAGGATTCTTTGCCAACTACCATCGCCTCTTCGACGCACGTCGGCGGGAGCGCCGCGTCCTCGCCGCGGGGGAAGGTGTTGCCGACCGCGAGGGGAAAATACTTTACGTTGAGGGCTTCGTGCTGGATCTCACCAGGACGATCCAGCTGGAAACGGACCGGTCTGCCCGCGATGCCATTGCCGGTGCCATTGGCACTCGGGGCCTGATTGAACAGGCCAAGGGCATCCTGATGGGTATTCTGCACATCGGTTCCGACGCCGCCTTCGAACGGCTCTCCGCCTACAGCCAGCACCACAACATCAAGCTTGCCCATGCTGCCTCGGCAATAGTCAGGCTGGCAAACAACACGCAGGAAAGTGCCACGCTCCGCAGCCTGGTCCACGCACTGGACAGCCGTTTCTCGGCACGCCATGATGCGGACCGCGTCCTTCATCCGTAGGTGGACCCGGTGCCCCCGGGCAGGACTAGGCGGCGGCCAGCGCACTGGCCAATGCGCGCGGCCGGCACGGCGCCGGGACCGCAGACAGTCATATAGGAATGGAATGCACTGAGGCAGACCGGTCTGTCCGCCCCTCCGCGGTGTAAAATCCTTTTATCATGACTGTCAACGATGCTGCGGGTCCTACGTTATTGCCCGCTACAGCCATGGTCGGCCGCGATGAGCCGGTGGACCGTATTCTTGCCACTGCCTACGAGCTATTTTCCAGTCGGGGCATCCGTGGAGTCGGAGTCAACGAGCTGATCAACAGCTCGGGGGTCTCGAAGGCCACCTTCTACCGGCATTTTCCGTCGAAGGACGCCCTGGTGCTGGCCTTCCTGGAGCTACGCGACCAGGTGTGGACCGTGGACCTCATTGTCGGGGAGGCCCGGAAGCGGGGCACCACCCCCGAGGAGCAGCTGCTCGCGGTATTTGACGTTTTCGGCGACTGGTTCCAGCGTGATGACTTCGAGGCCTGCTCGTTCATCAACGTCCTTCTTGAGATGGGCGCCGGCCACCCCCTGGGGAAGGCGAGCATCGACTACCTCAGCCGCATCAGGGGTCACATCCAGGCCCTGGCCGAGGAGGCCGGACTGGACCGTCCCGAGGAATTTTCGCGCTCCTGGCACATTCTGATGAAAGGTTCCATCATCTCGGCCACCGAGGGGGACCTGTTGGCTTCCAAGCGGGCCCAGCAGATGGCGCGCTGGCTCATCGAACACCACCGGAACCTCTAACCGCAAACCCGGAACCGGGCGACTGACCCGTGACTGACTCCGCCCGCTAGCCCTGCTAACGGGCGTGTCCGCCGCCGCCGCRGGGCAGCGGCGGACACGCCATAGTCACAGGGGACTGGATTCAACCATTGCGGCTAGAACCGGATGGCATCGATGACTTTCACCCGGACCGCCACGACGGCGGGAATCGCCCCGGCCAGCGCACCGACAAGAACGGCCGACGCCAGGCCGAGGAGTGCCGCGTCCAGCGGGAACGGCGGATACTCAGTCAGGCCCGGTGCGATCTTGGATTCGAGCCAGGGGTTCTTCACCACCGCGACGGCAAGCATTACGCCGGCCACCCCGGCCACGGCCGTTGCCACGACCGATTCCATCATGACGCCCAGGAAGATGCGCCGGGACGTGGCTCCGAAGCTTCGCCGAATCCCGATTTCGCGCACCCGATATCGCACGGTGACCATCGAGATGTTCAGCATTCCCACCGCCCCAAGCAGCAGAACGAGCCCGGCCACCCCGCCTACGGCAAGCTGGGCCGGTGCAAACGGATCTCCGTAGCTGGCGTAGTCCATGCGGTCCACCTGGGCTTGCATGCCGGGGAATCGCTGCTGAAGGTCCGCCGTGATGGCTGCCTTGAGCTGATCGGCCTGCTCGTCCTGGACCCAAATCTTGAACTGCCCGGGTCCTGACTGGCCGTCGGTGGTGATCCCTGCCCGTCCTGCAGCGCCCGTGAGGATGTAGGCCGAGGGCGGTGACTCCGGATATTGGTCCGGTACCACCCCAATGATCACTGCCGAGGCCCTCTGTGCTCCGGCCATCGTGATCTTGGGGCTGGTGACCAGGTTCGGCCGTCCGGCGGCGTTGTAAAAACCTTCGGAGACCACAAGCGCAGGTGCCAACCGCTCGTCGTCGTTCGCAGCGAACCAGCCTCCCTGGCTGACGTCAACCCGGTGAATGACGCCGTAGCCGGGATCGATCACTTGCAGCTGCACGGGCTGGACGCCGTGGGGGAACTGAAAGGACTGCTGCGTCTGGGTCAAATGCGTGAAGTACGTAATGCCGTACCGCTCCAGAATGCCGCGGTAGGCCTCCTCCAGCTGTTGGGGATCGGGTTCGTTCGGGCCGTAGACCCCGACGCCGAGCGTCGCCGAACGGCCGCCGTTTCGTTCCGAACTGGCCTTGAAACCCTCCCGCGCCAGGTCGCCGACGCCGACCACCGAGGTGAGGGCCGCGACCGAAAGTGCAACGCCCACCAGGGCCAGAAGAATGCGCGTCTTATTGATCCGTAATTCCTGCCAGGCCTCCACGAGGGCCGACACCACCCCGGTCATGCAGGCACCCCTGCCGGAATCTCCGCGGCGGCGAGGACGCCCGCATCAAGCCGGTAGCACGCCCGGGCGAGGGCCGCGACATTGACGTCGTGCGTGATGGTGATCAGCGCGGCTCCCGATTCGGTTGCCACCGTATCCAGCAGCGCCATGACGGCCTGCCCGGTGTCGACGTCGAGCGCCCCGGTGGGCTCGTCCGCCAGGATGAGCCGGGGCCGGCGAACCAGGGCACGCGCGATCGCCACTCTTTGCTGTTCCCCGCCGGAGAGCATGTTCGGCAGTGTATCCGCGCGCTGGGCCAGGCCCACGCGATCCAGCATGTCCATGGCCAATTCCCTCCGCCGCCAGAACTGTGCGCCCTTGGCGTACAACAGGGGAGTGATGACATTCTCCAGCGCGCTCCGGCCAGGCAGGAGATTGAACTGCTGGAACACGAAGCCCACCGAGGAGCCGCGCAGTGCAGCCCGCGCGTTGCCGCTTAGCTGCCGCACCGGGGTTCCCTGGAAGCGGAGTTCCCCGCTGGTGGGCAGGTCCAGCAGCCCGAGTAGGTTCAGCAGTGTGGATTTCCCACACCCGGAACGCCCAATCACCGCCGTGTGGTCTCCGGCATGGACGGCAAGGTCCACGCCCCGGAGGATGTGCAGTTCTTGATCGTCGGGAAGCCGGACAGTCCGGGTCACGCCTTCTAGGGACACCAGTTCTTCCATGGTCATCCGCCCGCCGGGATGGAACCGGGTCCGGCGTACTGCTCGCCGGCCTGTCGTGCGGGGGCGCCCGGAATGAACTCCAGCACAGCTTCGCCTTCGGCCAGGCCGGAGACTATCTCCACCATGGAACCGTCGTTGAGGCCCAGTTGCACCTTGCGTTCCTGCGGCTCGCCGGCCGGCTCTCCGGCCGGGGTTCCGGTTGAGGAATCCGGTGCAGCTCCCGCGGGAGCGAGCCACACGGATCCTTCCTTCACGCTGCCGCGAACGGAGGTGAGCGGCACCGTGACGACGTCGGCGGCCTGGCCTGCGGTCACTGTCATTGCCGCGCCCAGGCCTGCGAATACCTCCACGCCGGACGGAACGGCACAGCTGACGGTTCCGGTCGGCGCGCCGCCCTGTTCAGGGCCGCTGCCCCCGCCCGGGACGGCGACGGCGTACGGCACCGTGCGGCTGACCCCGCCCGACACGCCGCCCACGTTCCCTGATACGCCGCCGCTGGCAGCTTCCTTCAACGCCACCGCGGGGCAGGAGAACGGGGCAGGGCCCCCGACGACGGCGATCTCCGCCGAGCCGGGCTTGGCCAGCAGACGGTACTGCTGGGCCGCGTCGATGGATCCGCTGACCGTAAAAGTCCCCGGGTTGACGGTCCCCGCAGCTTCGCCGACTCCAACCTGCTGGTTGAGCAGAACTGTGAGGCTTTCCAACCGACCCGTCGCCGGGGCGAGGACATCGGCATATGTATAGACAGGACCGGTGCGCGTCACCGGCTGCCGGGCTTGTGACGGCGCCTGGTCAGCCGCCGTTGCAAGCCCGGCGGTGTCCTGTGTTGTTGATTCGGTGACCACTTCGGTACGGACCTGGTAAATACGGTCACCGGATGTGACCGGTTGGCCCTCCGCAAGAAAAAAGTGCGTCACGACTCCGGCGGTTGTGTTGCGGATTCCCACCGGAGCATCGCTTTGCACGGTTGCCTTGACCTGCACGGCATTTGTCACTGTGGCCCGGGTGGCCTGAACCACTGGGATGGCCACCTCCGCGGAGGGGCCGGCAAGGACCTCTCCCGGCTTCATGCCATCGATAAATGCGATCTTGACCAGTGCCACTGCTATGACGGTGAACACGGCCAGCCATGCCACGGGCATGACGACGCGCCTCAAAATTCTCATCTCTGCCCCATTCGGTAACTCCCCACAGAACCTCTCTGCGAGAGATGCATTTCACAGCCTATAGGGGAGCCTTCTTCGGCTGGGGATGCCGCGCATTCGGCCCGTCGCTGGGCTCGCTGTCGGACGCCGGCAGCGAGCGCCGATGCAATTGTTGGGTGCGGGCATGCCCTAAGCTGTCGATATGGGACTAATAATCACATTGCTTATCATTTGGCTTGTTCTTTCGATCCTCGGCTTCGCAGTCAAGGGCCTGCTCTGGCTGGCAATCATCGGCCTTGTGCTGCTGGTGGCTACGGCTGTTTGGGGCTGGGTGAAACGGAAGGCCCGGGCCTGACGTCCAGTTAGATCTTCGGCGGCGGCCGGTCCTTCACAGGGCCGGCCGCCGTTTTCGCATCCCGGGGCCCTTGAGTCCTCATCCAGGGCCGTGCCCGGTCTACTGGCTCACGCGGGCATGCAGAAGGCAGGCATGCAGAACGCAGGCATGCAGAACCCGGGCCGGCAGCCTGACCACCAGAGTCTCCGTGCGCTAGCCTTAGCTGTTGCACACTTCGGGCACGGTTGTGCACTTTGGAACGGGGTCCCATGGCACGTCCGATGATTGCAACAAAGCTCTACGTCCCGCAGCTGCGGCGTCCTTTCGTGGCACGCCCGCGGCTCAGCGAACTCCTTCGCCGCGGGGCCGAGTCGAGGCTGACGCTGTTGTCCGCGCCGGCCGGATTCGGCAAGACCACGCTCCTGGCCGAATGGCTGGCCGCGACGTCCGCCGAAGACCGTTGTGTCGCATGGCTTTCGCTCGACCCGGCGGACAACGACCCCGCGTCCTTCTGGACCGGCGTCGTGACCGCCCTCCAATCAGCGCTACCCGGCGTCGGGTCTGCTGCGCTGGAACTCAGCTCTTCGTCTCCGGTGCCCACCGATCTCGTCCTCATCACGGTACTGAACGAGCTCGCGGCAGTTCCGGGCGTTCTCTGGCTGGTGCTCGATGACTATCACTTCATCGACAATCGCGAGGTCGGCGACGCGATGGCCTTCCTTCTGGATCACCTTCCGCCCCGCGTGCACGTGGTCATCAGCACCCGAGCCGACCCCGGCCTGCCCCTGCCCCGTTGGCGGGCCCGCGGCGAACTGGTCGAGATCCGAGAGGCGGAGCTGCGCTTTACGTCCGGGGAGGCGGCGGCGTACCTCAACGGGGTGGCGGCGCTGGACCTGGGTGTGGAGGAGGTGGCCGTTTTGGGACGGCGGACGGAGGGCTGGATCGCCGCGCTTCAGCTCGCCGCGGTCTCCATCCAAGGGCGCGACGACGCCGCCGGCTTCATTGCCCGGTTCGCCGGGAACGACCGGTACATCGTCGACTACCTTGTCGAGGAGGTGCTGCGGCATCAATCCGAGCAGGTCCGCGATTTCCTGCTGCAATCGGCGGTGCTCGACCGGTTCACGGGGCCGCTGTGTGACGCCCTCACCGGCCGCGACGACGGGAGCAGCATGCTCCTGGCACTGGAGCGCGCCAACCTTTTCATTGTCCCGCTCGATGACCGGCGGGAGTGGTACCGCTATCACCACCTCTTCGCCGACGTGCTGCGGGCCAACCTGCTCGGCGAGCGGCCCGAACAGCTGCCTCTGCTGCATCAGCGCGCCAGCCGCTGGTTCGAGCAGCACGACCTGCCGGAGGATGCGGTCCGGCACGCCCTGGCGGGCCGGGACTTCGACCGTGCGGCGCACCTCATGGAGCTTGCCGTACCGGTGATCCGTAGGAACCGTCAGGAAGCCATGCTGGTCGGCTGGCTGAAGGAGCTCCCCGACGGCGCTGTCCGGCGGAGCCCGGTGCTGAGCGTGTTCTACGGTTTCATGCTCATGGTCTCCGGCGACCTCCACGGCGTGGAGCCAAGACTCGACGACGCGGAGCGCGCACTGGCAGAGGTACCGGACGGGGCGGTTCCGCCGTGGGCAGACACCGAGGAGCTCCAGACGCTGCCCGCGACCATCGCCGTCTACCGTGCCTCGCTGGCCCAGGCACGGGGCGATGCGGCAGGCGTGGAGGAAAACGCCCGGCACGCCCTTGCCCTGGCACGTCCCGGGGATCACCTGGCGAGGGGCGCCGCAGCCGGGTTTCTGGGCCTCGCCGCCTGGGCGAAAGGCGACATCCCGGAAGCACTGCAGACCTTCACGCAGGCTGTGGCCAGCCTGCAGGCATCCGGCAACCTGGTGGACGAACTCAGCAGCACGGTGGTGCTCGCCGACATGTGGCTGGCCGCGGGCCGACCCGGCACGGCGCGCCGGCTTTACGGGGATGCCCTGCGGGTGGCCGGATCCCATGGCGAGCCCGTTGCCCGGGCCACTGCTGAGCTGCATGTGGGGCTGAGCGAGATCGATTGCCTACGCGGCGAGCTCGGCCACGCCAGGCAACACCTTGACGCCGCGGACGCGTTCTTCGACCGGGGCGTGATGACGGAGAGCCGCTACCGCTGGTTCGTGGCCAGGGGACTTCTTGCCCACGCCGAGGGAAGCCCGGAGCAGGCCATCGGGTTCCTCGATCAGGCGGAGCCGCTGTACCGGCGCGGATTCTTCCCCGAGGTCCGTCCCATCGCCGCGATGAAGGCCCGGGTCTGGATCACGCAGGGCAAGCTGGCCGACGCCGCCGAATGGGCACGGGAACGTGACATTGCCGTCACGGACGCCGCCAGCTATCTGCACGAGTTCGACCACCTCACGCTGGTGCGCCTGCTCATCGCGCAGCACAGATTGCACCCCGACGCCGGCGCCGCTGAGGGTGTGGATCGCTTGCTGGATCGGCTGGGCGACGCCGCACGGTCCTCCGGACGCGACGGAAGTCTGGTGGAAATCCGGATGCTGCAGGCACTGTCCCGGCACGCCCAAGGACGCCGTCCGCAGGCCCGTGCCGCGCTTGGCCGGGCCTTTGCCGAAGCGCCCGAGGCAGATGGGTACGTGCGGCTCTTCCTGGACGAAGGCGAGCCCATGCTTGAGCTGCTGCGCGACGCCGCAGACCATGACGGGACCCACCCAGGCGCCGGAGGGGACCAAGCCCGCCGCTTGCTCAGCCTCGTCCCTGCTGCTGCCGCGCCGCCGGCCGACGGACCGGAACACCGGCCGCCGTTCCCGCCTGAGGCTCTCAGCAGGCGGGAACGGCAGGTGCTCAGGCTCCTCGGCAGCGACCTGACCGGCCCGCAAATCGCCGACGAACTGTTCATCTCGCACAACACCCTGCGCACCCACACCAAGCACATCTTCACCAAGCTGGAGGTCACCAACCGCCAGGCGGCAGTGCGGCGGGCCCGCGAGCGCGGCCTGATGTAGCCGGCCTGATCCAGGCGGCGCGGTCGCAGAAATCACCCTGCCGGTCACATCATCGGGTGACGCCCGGTCACCCCGTCCGTTCCTAGATTTGAGTTATCCCGCGGCGCCCGCCACGGATACTCAGAACCAGGGAGCCGGACATGTCCATCACCACCACCAAACTCACCCGAGCGGCCGGCCTCTGCGCCGTGGCCGGGGGACTGCTGTTCATCGGCATCCAGATCAACCACCCCCACGTGGACGCCGGCTTGGTCACCACGACCGAATGGGAAGTCCGGCAAACCCTGAAGGTGTTCATGGCGGTCCTGTCGCTGATCGGCATCACCGGCATGTACCTGCGCCAGGTGAAGCAGATCGGAGTGCTGGGCCTCCTCGGGTACCTCGTGTTTGGTGCCGGCTACCTGATCATGATGAGCATCGAAGTCGTTGGCGCGGTGGTCCTCCCCGCCCTGGTCCACAGTGCACCGGGCTACGTCAGCGACGTCCTCGCCGTCGCCACCGGCGGGCACGCTGCGGGCGACATTGGCCTGATGCTGCCCCTGAGCGCGGTCGGCGGGATCACCTACCTGGCCGGTGGGCTGATCTTTGGCATCGCACTCTTCCGCGCCAACGTCCTCGCCCGCTGGGCGGCCGCGGTCCTTGCCGGCGGCACCCTCGCCACCATCCTGATCCCGCTGCTGCCGCAGATCAACGAACGGTTCTTCGCCGTGCCCACAGGGGTCGCGCTGATCGGCCTGGGCTACTCGCTGTGGCGCGAACAGCGCGCTGCCGCCGGCCGTCCCCAGCCGGAGGCCACACCCGCGCCGCTCGACCCGGCCGACGCCAAATGAGTACGCACCCTGCATCCGGGACGGGAACCACGGGCTACCGGATCGTGGTCGACGGGCACCTCGAGGACCACTGGTCCGCCTGGTTCGGGGACCTCGCGGTGACCCGGCACAGGGACGGCACAACAAGCCTCAGCGGCTTAGTCCCTGACCAGGCCGCGCTGCATGGGCTGCTGGGGAAAGTCCGGGACCTCGGCCTGACCCTGATTTCCGTCGAAGCAATGGACCCCTCCGGGACCTCAGCCCGGGGGCAGTGACCCGCCGTCGGCCTTCTTTGCAGCGCTGAGGGACGCAACATTCGGCTACTTCTGAGGAATTCTTTCGCTCAGGGGCACGACGGCGGCGCGGCAGCGGCGCCGTCACCCGCCGTCGTCGGGCGTCACCATCACGTCACACCGCCGACCCGACGGGCCGCAGAAGTCGCCCGGGACGGCCGCAGATGACCGCGTGAGTCCACCCCGTTACGGACTGCTTCCTGATGCGTCGGCGTGGGTGACGGCGGGCGTCCGTGGCCACTTTCGTCGCCGGGTTACGCGCGGTTTCGTTGGGTTTCGGGGGGACTGCCGGCTTGGATTCATCTCTGCTCTAGTGGTGGGCACAAGCCGGCTGGACCGGTCCGCATCATCGAATCCAGGAAGAATCCGCTATGAAAAACCGACTCTTACCCGCAGGACTTTCCTCCGCCCTGGCCGTGGCTGCCACCGTGGCAGTCTCGCTGGTGGTCTCCGGTTGCGGCGGCCCTGCGAGCGCGCAGCCTGCGGCAGGAAGTGCCCCCGGCACGCCGGAAGTGACCGAACTCCGCTACGAGGGTTCGGCCAACAATGTCACGTTGCCGGAACTGGCCCAGGACCTCGGCTACCTGGGCGATGTGAAGCTGAACTGGGTGGGCAACACCATCAGTGGTCCGGCGAGCATCCAGTCAGCGGCGACCGGGGCCACCGACTTCGGCGGCGCGTTCTCGGGCGCCGTGGTGAAACTCATCGAAGCCGGGGCCCCCGTCACCGCGGTGATCAATTACTACGGCGAAGACGACAAAACGTTCAACGGCTTCTACGTCACCCAGGACAGCCCGATCCGGTCGCCGCGAGATCTGATCGGCAAAAAAATCGCCGTCAACACCTTGGGTGCCCACTCGGACGCCGTGATCAACAGTTACCTGAAGAAGAACGGACTCTCGCAGGAAGAGATCAAGCAGGTACAACTCGTCGTCGTACCACCGAACGACACCGAGGAGGCCATCCGCCGCGGACAGGTCGACGTCGGGGCGCTCGGCGGAGTGCTGCAGGATAACGCTGTCGCCAAGGGCGGCCTGCGGTCCCTGTTCAACGACTTCGAACTCTTTGGCACCTTCGCCGGCGGCCAGCTCGTTCTCCGCAAGGACTTCATCGAGAAGAACCCGGAGACTACGAAAATCTTCACCACCGGCGTTGCCAAGGCCATCGAATGGGAACGCACTACTCCCCGCGAAGAGGTGATCGCGCGGTTTACGAGCATCATCAACAAGCGCCAGCGCTCCGAGAGCACCGCAACCCTGAAGTACTGGAAGAGCGTCGGTGTCCCGTCCAAGGGCGTCATCAGCGACGAGGACTTCACCCGCTGGTCAGCCTGGCTGAATGACACCGGCATCGTCACCGGCGACATCACACCCTCCAAGTACTACACGAACGACTTCAACGGCCTGCTGAAGGGGGCGGCATCATGACCCGCGGCACGGAAACGACGCCGAACCTACCAGTACCGTACATTCCGACGCCGAAGATCAGCCTCCGGAACGTCGGGAAACAGTTCACCGTCCGGCCCGGCAAAGAAAACCCCGAAGGCTCCACCCTGACGGCGCTGGAGGGCATCACACTTGACGTCGCCGCGGGCGAGTTCATCACCCTGGTGGGTCCGAGCGGCTCCGGCAAGACCACCCTCCTGGACCTCCTCGCCGGGCTCACCCGGCCTGACACCGGCCAGGTGCTCGTGGACGGCCAGGAGGTGAGTGGACCCGGCCGCGACCGCGCCGTGGTCTTCCAGCAGTACGCGCTGTTCCCATGGCGCACCGCGGCGGCCAACGTCGCCTTCGGCCTGGAAGGACCCGGCAGCGACGGGCGCCGCCTGGGCCGCAAGGAACGTACCGAGAAGGCCCGCCACTTCCTGGAACTTGTGGGCCTGTCCGGTTTCGAGGACCGGTATCCGCATGAGCTCTCGGGCGGCATGAAGCAGCGCGTCGCCATCGCCCGGAGCCTGGCCTACGAGCCGGACATCCTGCTCATGGACGAACCGTTCGCGGCGCTGGACGCCCAGACCCGGGAACAGCTCCAGGAGGAACTCCTGCGCATTTGGCGGTCCACGGGCAAGACCATCATCTTCATCACCCACGGCATCGACGAGGCCGTGTACCTGGGCCAGCGGGTGGCCGTACTCAGCTCCCGGCCCGGCCGGCTCAAACAGATCGTCGATATTGACCTGGGGGAGCGGACCGGCGGCGGGGACGTCCGCTCCGACGCTGTCTTCGTCGAGCACCGCCACAAGGTCTGGTCCCTGCTGCACGACGAGGTCCGCAAAGCCCAGGAAGCCGGACACGCCAAGATACGCCCCGACGGCTCGGCACCCGACGAGGCACCCCAACTCGGCGGAGGCCAACTTAGCAAGGGAAGGGCAGCCTGATGACCGCACCTACACTGACCAAAGACGTCGCCGCCCTGGCCGCACCAGGACCCGCACCGGGATCTTCACCCGCGGCCGATGCCGGGCGGACCGCGGCGCGAGCGGCAACCCGACAACTGCCCTCCCTGGTTCGGTCCGGTGCCCGCAGGGCCGGACGCGGGATTTGGGCTTCCGGCGCCATCTTGCTGTTCCTCCTGCTCTGGGAACTGGGGCCCACCTACCTTGCCTCGCCCTCCACCAGGGTGTTCCTCCCGCCGCTGCACGAGGTCCTGCGCGCCCTGGGCTCCCTCATCGCCAAGGGCCAGCTGCAGGACCACCTGGCGGCAAGCCTCACCCGCTCCGCCAGCGGGTTCGGCATCGCCGTCGTCTCCGCCGTCGTCCTGGGCCTGCTGGTCGCCTGGTACCGGGCACTGGACCGGTTCCTGAACCCGCTGCTGGAAGTCTTCCGGAACACGGCAGCACTGGCCCTGCTCCCGGTCTTCACGCTCCTGCTGGGGATCGGCGAGACGTCCAAGATCAGCATCGTGGCCTATGCCGCGTTTTTCCCCGTGCTGTTGAACACCATCGCCGGTGTCCGGACGGTTGACCCGCTCCTGATCCGTGCCGCACGCTCCTTGGGGCTCTCGAACTTCCGGCTGTTCCAGAAGGTCATCCTGCCCTCGGCGGTACCGACCATTTTCACGGGAATCCGGATGGCCGGAACATCCTCGATCCTGGTGCTCATCGCTGCGGAGATGGTCGGGGCCAAGGCGGGCCTGGGGTACCTGATCGTCAATTCCCAGATGAGCTTCCTGATCCCGGACATGTACGCCGGGATCCTGACCGTCTCGGTGCTCGGCCTGCTGGTCAACTACCTGCTGGTCGCCGTCGAACGGCACTTCTCCCGGTGGCGGACCGCCGTCGGATCCCAAGCGAACTAGCCGAGTCGAACCAACCCGGCCAACCTCACCACCCCCACACTTCAAGGAGACCACCACCATGTCGACAGCTACCGAAACCCGCCTCGAATTCCGGAAACTCAGCGCGCGCATCGGCGCCGAGATCCGCGGCCTGGACCTCAGCGGCGACCTCAGCGACGCCACGATCGCCCAGATCCGCGCGGCCCTGAACACGCACAAGGCCCTGGTCTTCCGGGACGCCAACATCCACGACGACGAAGACCAGGTGCGCTTCGCCAGCCGCTTCGGCCCGCTCACGAAGGCGCACCCAACCGTGGCGTCCGTCGACGGCAAACCGTCGGTCCTGCCGGTGGACAGCGAAAACGGCAGCGCGAACAACTGGCACACCGACGTCACGTTTGTGGTCAACCCGCCGCAGGCCTCCACCCTGCGCAGCATCACGCTGCCGTCCTACGGCGGGGAGACCCTGATCGCCTCCTCGGCAGGTGCCTACCAGGACCTGCCGGAGGAACTGCGGAACTTCGCCGACACCTTGTGGGCCGTCCACACCAACGACTACGACTACTCCGTGCCGAAGAACCTTGAGCACGCCAACGCCGATGAGCGGCGGAAGGAATTCACCCGGATCCACTTCGAAACCGCCCACCCAGTGGTCAGGATCCATCCGCTCACCGGGGAACGGGGACTCTTCATCGGCGGCTTTGCCCAAAGGCTGCGCATCGTGGGACTGTCCAACACCGAATCCAAGGACATCCTGCGGCTGCTCCAGGCCTACGTCACGCGCCCGGAGAACGTGGTTCGCGTTAACTGGGAACCGAACCAGCTGGTGCTCTTCGACAACCGCATCACCCAGCATTACGCCCCCGACAACTACGACGGCCAACCCCGCCAGCTGAACCGGGTCACGGTCGCCGGCGACGTTCCCGTGGGGATCGATGGCCGCAGCAGCAGCTCCATCCAGGGCGACTCCTCCACCTATTCCGAAACGGTTGTCCTTCCCGCAGACGTCTCCGGAGCCCCGCTGTGAGCGGCGAACGGCAGCTGCACCTGAACGCTTTCCTCATGAGCACCGGCCACCACGAAGCCTCGTGGCGGCTGCCGGAAAGCGACAGCTTCGCCGGGACCGACGTCGCGCACTTCCAGCGGCTGGCACGGACGGCGGAACGGGGCACGTTCGACTCGATCTTCTTCGCGGACTCACCAGTGCTGCACGGCGACGTCGGCCAACGCCCCTACGGCAGTCTCGAGCCGACCGTGCTGCTGGCAGCCATCGCCGCCGTCACTGACCGCATCGGGCTCATCGCGACGGCCTCCACCACCTACAACGACCCCTACAACCTGGCCCGGCGGTTTGCCTCCGTGGATCACATCAGCGGCGGCCGTACCGGCTGGAACGTCGTCACCACCGCCGGCGACGCTGCGGCGAGGAATTTCTCGCTGCAGGACCAGCCTGCCCACGCCCGGAGGTACGAGCGCGCCGCGGAATTCCTCGACGTCGCCCGCAAGCTCTGGGACAGCTGGGAGGACGGGGCAGCCGTCGGGGACAAGGAAGCCGGGATCTGGGGAGACAGCACCCGCGTCCACCAGGTCAACCACTCTGGCACGTATTTCAGTGTCCAGGGACCCCTGGATGTGCCGCGCTCGGCCCAGGGGCACCCGGTCATTGTGCAGGCCGGATCCTCGGAGGACGGCAAGGACTTCGCCGCCCGCTACGCCGAAGCGGTATTCACCGCCCAGCAGACCTTGCCCGACGCGCAGCGTTTCTACGCCGACCTGAAGCAACGGACCGCCGCGGCAGGCCGGGACCCGGAAACCATCAAGATGCTTCCGGGCATCGTTCCGGTCATCGGGTCCACCGAGGCCGAGGCCCGGCGCCTGGAACAGCAACTCGACGAGCTCATCCACCCCGACCACGCCAGACGGCAACTCGCCGGGGTCCTGAAGGTCTCGCCGGAGTCGCTGGCCCTGGACGCCGAACTGCCGGAGGACCTGCCGTCCGAGGACGAGATTGAGGGCGCCAAGAGCCGATACACCCTGATCGTGGACCTCGCCCGGCGGGAACGCCTGACCGTGCGCCAGCTCATCGGCCGCCTCGGCGGTGGCCGCGGACACCGCACCTTCTCCGGGACCCCCGAGCAGGTGGCCGACGCCATCCAGGAATGGTTCCTGGCCGGGGCAGCGGACGGCTTCAACATCATGCCGCCCGTGCTCCCGTCCGGCCTGGACGCGTTCGTGGACCACGTCATCCCGATCCTGCGGGACCGCGGACTCTTCCGGCGCGAATACACCGGACGGACCCTCCGCGAACACTATGGGCTCCCGCGGCCGGCCAACACCTTCGTTGCGGCCGGACTGTCCAGCCTTGAGGGCAGTCCTGGTGGAAACCTCGGTGCACCGCGAGGCGGCCTGCTGGTCTCGGAACGCTGATTCGAGCGGGTTCGGAGTCCGGCTCAGGACCCGACGCGCGTGACTGGAAGCCCCGGGCGGCAACAGCTGTCCGGGGCTTCGTCACGTCGCGCCACGGGCGACGATGGCCGCAGTGGTCGCCGCCGGCCCCGCACAAACTGCCATAATCAGTCGGTCATGGGACGCGGAAGATGGCCGCTCCTTGCAGAGTGCAGTCACTGGGATGGGGAGATTGTTATGGCGCAACGGGACCAACCAGCTATCGGCGGGGACGATCCCCTGATGCGGACTGTTACCGGTTCGTTCTATCTGGCAGTTGATCCCACCTCTGACCTCTTCGACTGGAAGTGTCCGGGCGCTCCCAGTGTCCTTGAAGTTCCCTCACCGTAAAGGATCCTTGTCGAGCGATGATTGAATCGCGCCAACTTAGTGAAAGCGTCAACATGCGCGTACTGCGCGAGAGTGATGCGGCAGCCCTTGCCGCGGCATATGTACGCAACCGCGCGTACCTTTCCCCCTGGGAGCCGGTACGACCCGAGGAGTACTACACCGAGACTTGGCAGGCTGCCGACATTGCCAGCCGCCTGGTTGCGCATGAAGCAGGGGAGGGGTATCCGCTCGGCTTGTTTGCTGGCAATACACTCGTCGGTCGATTTAACGTGGCTGGAATCGTGCGCGGCCCGCTCCAGAGTGCGGGGCTGGGTTATTGGGTGGACAGCACGTATGCAGGCCGCGGCCTGGCGTCCGCCGCGGTCCAGATGCTAGTCGAAATGGCACGTGACGAACTCGGACTGCACCGCATCGAGGCGAGCACTCTGCTGCACAATGTTGGTTCGCAGCGGGTGCTCCTAAAGGCCGGGTTCCAGCAGATTGGTATGGCGCCGCGATACCTTCAGATTGCGGGCAAATGGCAAGACCACTACCTCTACCAGGTAGTCCTCCACGACTAAAGTGTCTAACTCATATCCGAGGGCAATGCGGTCCGGCGGGCTCCCGCTCAATTGGTGATTTGTGTGCCGGATTCCGGACATCCCAGCCATCCGTTCGGGCGCGGAGCTTTTGCCGTAGCGTTTGCGGTTCCCCGTCCACCCACGTAGCGTCGGCCAAATGAGCGATGAAAGAAAGCCCAGGTCGGAGTCCGACGGCCGAGCGAAGAGAAGCCGGGGCACGGCATTCCTGCCCATCGGAATCGTTTTCCTCGCCGTTGCGATCACAATGATCTTCCTTGGAACCACGGCCTGGATTGCGTTCCTCACTATGGGCGTCACATTCCTGATCCTCGGGATGCAGAAGCCAGCGGGGAAGGGTGATCGTCCACCCGGCGAGATTTCGCAGGGCTGACCCCGGCCGCCATCATTCCACTGAATGCTCTTGCACCGCTGTTTCTGGAGAGAGACACACCCCAGCCTCAGGACCTGGATGCGCTCCGCTTCGTGCTGGCCAGCAGGATGGCAGCCGCGTTGGTGGCGACAATGATGCCGATACCCAGCCATTCGTGAACAGCGAGGATCTGCCGCAGCACGATCATCCCCGAGAGAGCCGCAAGCAGCGGATTGATGCTCATGTACACGCCGAAGAATGCCGGCCTGACGTGACGGAGCGCCACCACGTCTGCGGCGTACGGGATGACTGAGCACAGCACTCCGGCAATCACCGAAAACAACAGGGCCGGGCCGGTCAGGGACCCCGCCGCGACCAGATAGCCGACCACTGGCAAGTAGAACAGCAAGGAAACCGAGGTCGCAGCTGCCGGGCCTTGGAGTCCGGGCAGTCGCCGGCCTACCACCCCGTTCAGCAGGATGTAGGCCGCCCAGCAGGCTGCGCCGGCCACGGCGATTCCAATGCCCAGGAAGTCGCTCGAGGATCCGGGCAGCACCAGGATGTAGACGCCGGTGCCGGCGCACAGCCCGCACACCAGGTCGAGTTTGGACCCGGACCGGAGGAGGGCGATTGCAAGCGGGCCCAGGAATTCCAGGGTGACAGCCAGCCCCAGCCCGATCCGTTGGATGGCCACGTAGAGACAAATGTTCATCAGGGCGATCGTTCCGCCCAGCAGGAGTGCCGGCCACCACTGTTTCCACGTAAAGCGATGGAGCGGCGGCCGGGCCGCAGTCAAAAGCACGGCCGCGGCCACGAGCTGGCGCACGGCGACCACCCCCGCGGGTCCGAGGACCGGGAAAGCGTGCGCTCCGATTCCCGCCCCGATCTGATTGCTGAGTCCGCTGCCCGTCATGGTCAACAGGCCGCCGAAAAACCGCGGTTGGGATTGAGCCGACCGGCCGCGGTCCGGGCCCAAACCGTCCTCTGTGTATGCCTCCATAACCCAAAGTGTGGGGCGAAATCTTCAAACCTATAAATGCTTGCCGTGACGTTTCTATACGATGACCGTATGAATCTTGAGCTGCGCCATCTCCGGGCGCTCGTAGCAGTCGACGACGCCCGGACATTCACCGACGCAGCGATCACTTTGGGCACGTCCCAGGCAAGCATCTCCCGATCTGTCGCGGCACTGGAACGCACCCTGGGAGTGCGCGTCTTTCAGCGAACCACGCGCAGCGTGACCCCGACGGCGGCAGGGAAACGCATCATCGAACATGCACGGCGGGTCCTTGATGAAGCCAGGTTGCTCGAAGTGGCCGCGAGGGATCATGCCGGTGAGCTGAGGGTCGGCTACGCCTGGTCCGCGCTGGGCAGCCGGACCATAGCGCTGCAGCGCCGCTGGGAGGAAGAAAACACGGCAGCGCAGCTTATCTGGGTGCAGTCGAACTCCGCAGCGGCCGGCCTTGCGGACGGATCCGTCGACGTCGCCGTCGTCCGACGCCGGCTCCACGACCCCCGCTTCACGGAGGCGCTGATCGGAACGGAACGCCGGGTTGCGGCCGTCGCCGCGACGGATCCGCTGGCCCGCCGGCGCTTCCTGCGCATGGCGGACTTTGCCGGGCGAAGCGTCGCCATCGACAGCCGGACCGGAACCACTGCCGGGGACCTTTGGGGTCCGGACTCCCAGCCTTCATCGCTGCGCCCCGTCCAGAGCGTGGACGACTGGCTGACGCTGATCTCCACAGGCAAGGCCATGGGCATGTCCTCCGAGGCCACCGCCGCGCAATACCAACGCGCCGGGGTTGTCTACAAGCCAGTCCGCGACGCCGCACCGATATCAGTGTTCCTTGCATCCTGGAAGGACGACCCATCAGTCCTGCTAGCCGGGTTTGCGCGCTTGGCCCGGGAAGCGTTCGCCGAACACCCTGCCCCCCGGCCGCCCGGGAACGGGCCAGGAAAGTCGCACCCGGGCCATTAGCGGCCATTTCCCGCTCGGCCTGAGGCCTGCAGCGGGGGTGCCGCAGTTCATATGCCGCGGCGAGGCGCGCAATGGTGTACGTTGGCTTCCCGTCAGAACTAAACATAGGAATGAGAGTCACCCCCGTGGCAACCGATTACGACGAAGTCCGATCCGACGTCAAGGAGTCGCAGGACAATTCCCTGCAGGCGCTCCAATCCGCCAACGCCCCGGATGCCCGCAGCGTTGTCCGTGAGCTGGATGAAGCCGATGCCTTTGACGATGCGATCACCCCGGGAGGTGAGTTCGTCGCCGAGGAGCTTGTTGTCCAGGTCATCCCGCAGGCGCAGGACGAATTTACCTGCTACTCCTGTTTCCTGGTCCGGCACCGGTCCCAAGTGGCGCGCGAAAAGAACGGCCACGCTTACTGCGTTGAATGTGAAGGCTAGGGCGATGGCTTTGCACGTATCCGGCGCCGGGGCGAGTTGCCTCCCGGCTATGGATCCGCAGGTCGCCAAGGTACGCGGCAGGTCCTGCTAGTCCGTGCTGCGTCTGAAACGCCTTGTGGTCCTGGGCCTGTTCGTTTTCTGCGTCATCACCGGCTTCTTGTTTTGGGCGCTCCGGTTCTCCGGCGCGGAAGCCCGGGGAGCGTTGCCCGCACCGCCGCGAGCGGAGGCAAAACTGGCCACGTTGTCCAGCGGCATCATCCCCGCGGTGAACGTCACCCGGAGCGCGGATGCCCAGTGGCTCGTCGAGGCCGCGGCGCGGACCGGGATCCCTGCCCGCGCGCTCCAGGCCTACGTGGCTGCGGCCGGTACGGCCAATGAAACCGCTCCGACGTGCGGGATCGGCTGGAATACGGTGGCGGCCGTTGGCTTCGTCGAGACCGCCCACGGCACGTACGGCGGCGGAAGCCTGACCGCCACCGGGCAGGCGAGCGGGCCAATTGTTGGGCCCAGCCTTAATGGCGACGGCTTTGCCTCCATCCCTGATACCGACGGCGGTGCCCTGGACGGTGACGCCCGCTGGGATCACGCCGTCGGGCCCATGCAGTTCATCCCCTCCACGTGGCAGCTCGCCGGACGGGATGGCAACGGAGACGGAAAAGCCGACCCGTTCAACATTGACGACGCCGCGCTGACTGCCGCCTCGTACCTGTGCGCCCACGGCGGTGACCTCACCACCGCAAGTGGCTGGTCCGACGCCATCTACTCCTACAACCAGTCGGATTCGTACGTGAACAAGGTCCGCGACCGGGCCACCGGCTACGCCGCTCAGGCCGGCACCGCGGGATAATATCGTGCCGCTGACGCACTGATGATGGAGACCGCCCGAGGTCAGGGCAGAATGGACGGCATGACCCTGACGACTTTTGCCCTTGTTCGCCATGGCCAGACCGACTGGAATGCGCAGCGCCGCCTTCAGGGGTCCACCGACATTCCGCTCAACGACGTCGGCCGCGGCCAGGCGCGCGACGCCGCCGCCGTCCTGTCGGGCTACTGCTGGGATGCCGTCGTGTCCTCGCCGCTGAGCCGTGCCGCCGAAACCGCCGACCTGATTGCCGACGGGCTGGGGCTCCGTGTGGCCCGGCGCGTGCCGGAACTTGCCGAGCGCAGCTTCGGACCCGCTGAGGGGCTTCAGGCCGGACCGGAACTGGAGGCACTGCGCATCCCCGGCGGCTTCCGCGGCGCGGAAGGAGAGGACGAGGCGGCCAGCCGCGGGTTGGCGGCGCTGGACGCGCTGGCCGAGGAGTTCAGCGGCCAGCGGGTGTTGGCCGTCGCCCACGGCACGCTGCTGCGGGTCAGCCTCAGTCTGGCCATTGGCCGCACCCTGGAAAGCATCGACAACGCAGTGCTCAATCTGGCCCACCACCATGCCGTTGACGGCTGGGAGCTCGAATACTTCAACGGCGAGCGGGTCATGGCCGCCGTCTAGGGCGATCCGGGCGACCATCTCCCCTCCGCCTGCCGTGGCCGGAGCTACACAGCGCGTCAAGTGAAAGGCCGCTGTGAGTCCTGCACTAATCTGGGGGAGTGGCAAGCATTCGAGAAGCTCAGAAGCAGATGACCCGCCGGCTGTTGCGCGAGAAGGGGCTGGAGCTCTTCGAAGAGAAGGGGTATGCCGCCACCACGGTGGATGACATCGCCGTTGCCGTCGGCACCACCCGGGCCACTTTCTACGCGCATTTTCCGTCCAAGGCGCAGCTCATGCGGTCGCTCGTCGAGCGGTCCAACGAGATGCTGACCGAGGCGGATGTCCCGCCGCTGCATTCGGTGGTGGAATCCGGGGACCGCGAACTGATCAGGGCCTGGCTCGCCCGGAAGTTCGACCAGTGGGCCGATATCCGCCCTTACGTAGTGGCGGCCCACCAGGCGGCGGCCAGCGAACCGGACATCCAGGCGGCCCTGGACCAGTGGTTCGACTCGGCGATCGATGACATGCAGGCAGGCCTCGACCGGGCCGGGCGGTTTGAGCCAACCAGCCGCCGTGTGCGGTGCGCGCTGGCTTTCGGCGAACTGGAATTCTTCTCACGGCGCTGGATGCGGCTCGGCTGGACCGTGGACCGTGATATGTCGCTGGATCTGATGGTCGAAAACTGGTGCTTCCTGCTCACTGATTGAGCACGAAGCACCAGGCTCTGAGTCCGGCGCTGTCCGTGCATCGCAGCCCTAAATGGCGGCATTCCTAGCCTCGATAATTGATGCTGAGGCGGGAGTTGTGGTTGCTTATGCGGACGCCTTCGCTGCCGCAGTTACGTCCGTCGTCACTTGATGTGGAGGCGTCGGCTCGCGAAGGGTCCGGAGGAAGAGCCAGCCCATGGCGGGCAACGCGATCAGCGGGGTCAGGGCGGTCTCGTCCAGCAGCCGGTCGAAGATTCGCTTGGCCGTATGCCGCTGCTTCCGCGGCGCATCGAGATCGTCACGCAACCAGCCGTCGATCACGTCTCGGTACGAATCGAGCCGTGACCCGCGCATGGGCGACGGCTTCTTGGCCTTCGGCCACGCCGGATCCAACGCAGCAGCGACCGTGCGGTACCCGACCCCGTGCTTGCGCTGCAAGGCGCGATTCGACATTGACGTATAGCCGCGAAGAGCTCAACCCGGCTGCCCGCTGCCATCAGTCGTTGCTCGCTCTTGCGCCTGCTTGGAACACCCACGTCAGCGGGAGCGGCCGAGTGTGGCAAGGAGGTCTTCGTGAAGTTCGAACCAGACTCGGTGCGCGGACTCGCGGCCGGTCCCTGTCACCCACGCGGGATCGCTCGAGGCGAGATCGACAGCCACGCTAAATCGTTCGTGGTAGCCATCGAACCGCGGCAAGCGGCGCACCAACGCCTCTTCGAGCATCGCCCATGCTTCCCCGACCCGGGCGAGTTCCTTGATGGTCTCGGCGAGGCTCATGCCCGTTTCGGCGATGCCCATCTCGGCCAACTGCCAGCGTGTGCAGGCGTCGGTGACCTGATGGTTGAGCCATTCGAACTCGGTCATCACGGACTGCACCACGACACGGGCGCCGGCGCGCTCCAGCTCCTCGGCCAGGAGTTTCTCGCCCTCTGCTTTGCCAGCTTCGGTGAGCGACCATCCGCCGTCGGCCTCGAACCGGGTCCAGATCACCTGCCCTGCTGCCTGAGCATCGAGCAGGGCTTCGTCGACCTGGGCGGCCGGAAGACCCGCGCGCTCGCTCACGGGGGAAGTTCCGGCGTAGCCGAGGATCCGCACTGTGTGAAGGACCTGGAGCCGGACGTCGTCTGGTGATGTCATCGGGTCTCCGTTGCGGTGATGGTTCCGGTGGTGCCGTCGACGTCGACTAGCACGCCATCGGGCAGGCCCATGGCGAAGGGGACGTCGGTGATGGCAGGGATACGCAACTCGCGGGCGACGATCGCGGCGTGCGACAGCACCCCACCGCGCGTGGTGACGACAGCCGCCGCTCGAGCAAGCAGCTGCGTCCAAGCCGGTGACGTCGCCCGACATACCAGCACCTCACCGGCGGCGAACCGGGAGAAGTCGTCAAGGCCCTCGATGATGCGCAAGCGCCCGCGTGCGGTGCCCGGACTCGAAGGCGTGCCGAACATCAGGCCCACCGTTGCCGTCGCGTCCCGGCTTGGGGCAGCGAGAACCTGTTCGGTTGTCCAGGTTGCGGTAATCGGCCGGGCCTGCAGAATCCACACCCGATCGTCTGCGATCGCCCACTCCACGTCCTGTGGGCCGCCAAGGAGCTCCTCGGCCGATACGGCGACCTGGCTCACCGTGGTTGCCTGTTCGGCATTGAGGACCATGCGCGCCGTCAAGCGCCGAGGCCGGTCGCCGGGCGTGATTCGCCACCGCTCCGCGTGGCCCTGTCCCGATACGAGCCGGTCACCCAGGTCATGGACAGCCTCGATGACGCTGATCCGTTGTCCGGTGACGGGATCGCGCGTGAAAGCGACGCCCGCCGCGGCGGGGGACAACATCCGCTGCACTATGACAGCCACCTTGTCASGGGCGGGCTGGCCGACGGCGGACGCGTATGCGCGCGCCTCCTCCACAGCAGCAGCTGTCCTGCGCACCTCAGTCTCGACATCGGTAGGCAGCACCCTCAGACTCGTGTGGAACTGGCCCGCAAACGACCACTCGTGCCCGTCCTCGACCATCCCCGAAGACCGCACAGCGCAGCTGGAGCCGCCCAGCGCGTCCAGGACGCCGGGTAGTTCCTGCTCCCAGCCCGCGTCCGGATCGACTGGCAGGACGAATCCATCCGGGACCGCGAACCCGGCCCGCAACAGCTGACCCAGCACTCCAGCCTTCGACCCGCAGGCCGCGTTCGCCTCGCGAAGCGGGATGAACGCGTTCACGACTGGGTACCCAGGCGGGCGAGCACGCGCGACATCCGCTGCTGCGCGGCTTGCCCCGACCCCAATCCCAGCGCTACAGCGAGCTGCTGGAACGTGACGCCCGCAGCCCTCGCGGCGAACAACAGCCCCGCCTCGACTTGGTCCAGCTCAGCCCGGGCAGCGCCAATCAGCCCCAACCCAGCCGTCACAACGTCCGCTTCGACGTCCTCATCCGCAGCCTTCCACGCCGCCAGACGCACGAGATCGCAGTCGCTCGCCGGCTGCCCAAGATGCTGCCACGGCCGCTCGGACAGCCCGTCGCCCCCGACAGCACCCAAGACGGCACGGTGAGCAGCGAGAGCATCGGCGAGAGAGCGATCATCCGGAGTCATGCATCAATCCCACGCGATCAACACTTTGTTGTCAACACACTGTTGATGTCAGTGTGGATTTGATCGCTTCGTGACGGTGTTCTGTGATCCCTTGGTGTCACACCTGCGCCCGTAGGCCGATCCGTAAACGGGACAGCTTAAGCGTTTTCACCGAATCGGAGTTGGTATGGCAAGTCGTAGCCGCTCCAATTAGGGTCGTTCCATGCTCAAGCCGCTTTTCGAACACCCGGCCCTGTTAGCGTCGGAACTCGGGCTGCTGCTTCTGGGACTCGTCCTGGCGCTAACTGGCTTCGCAAATTTTGCTGGCGCATCTACCGCCGACCGTCTTGCGTTCGTCGGTGCGTTCATATTCCTTCTAGCCGGAGCCTCGTGCCTCACGGTGAGGCTTATTGCGCTGCTGGGTCACCCCCTTTCAACCATCGGAAGGGCTACGGTGGTGACGGTCGGGTGGCTTGGTGCGACCTACCCTCTAGGTGGGGTCCTTACATATCTGGGCAGCGCGTACAGAACGGCCCTGCCGATCGCGGCGGCAGGAATCGCCCTAGCTCTCTTCTCAATAAGGAGGAAGCGACCTACAAGCCCGTCCATTTGAGGAACCTCAAGCAGGACGTTCTGTTCGATCCCACTGGCCTCTAGTGGAAACACACCAACGGTGCTTTCGTTGACCTACACAGCTACATCTGGGGAGTCATATGAAACGTCATCCGGATACTTGGAATGTTCGCCAAGTCCTTGCTGTCTCACTCGCGATAATCACGTCCTTGGTTCTCTTCTGGTTCCCATGTACACCCAGGTAAAACTAACGTCCGGTGGGCCAGAGCAGGTTAGCCATCCGACCCYGTTGGAAACAGGAGGGCCGTCTATGTTCGTGCCGTTGCTCATCCCCGTGGCCCTGACCGCGCTACCTCTCCTCGCACGAGGACGCGCGCGGACTCCAGTGTCGGTCGCGACTACTGTCGTTCTTATTGTCTTCGTAGTCATCGGCTCCGCAAGCATCGGATGGTTCTACATTCCAGCCCTGGCCGCCGCCGTAGCCGCCGTGGTTACCTCGATGGGCAGCCACGCAAGACCCCAAGTTCGCACGAACTAATCGTCCTAAACCGAGCCACTCTGCTGCCTTGCCCAAGACCTAGTCCTGATCGCAGGGGCAGGCATTACGCGGCACAGTTGTGGATCCTTCACCGGGCGCGCGGCTGCAGAGTATCTGGTCAAGGAATTTGCGGACGGACGTTCTCGGGGTGTACCGGTTACGTGCCGACGATGGCGTACTGGCCATTCAGTTTCTCGGCCAAACGTTCGATGTTAACGCTTGATGGCTGGCCACTCGCGATTTGGCTGAGGTCAACAACCATCCAATTACTTCCCCGAACGAGAGGGATCTTTCCCTGTTTTGAGTCAGACCATATTTGATAGCTCTTCTCAAGGGCGTCCTGATTCGGATAGAGATCTATCTGAATTTTTTCTGAACAAAGTCTCTGCGCCGAAGTGAGAGGAATGCCATCGCCCATAGGAACAACCGGATCGCCATCGGGTTTAGTATCACAGCCCAGGACGTTATCGACGGCAGCATAGGCCTCATCAATGGAGTCAAAAGATTGCGGGTTCCCGCGTTCTGGCTGTTGCCCCGCGCATCCCGTAAGCGGAACCGCTACAAGGGAAATCGCGACTGCGAGGTCCAGCAAACGTCTGCACTTCATCACTTCTACCCCCAAGGTTATGGATGGCACTATTCCACACGGTGCACACCCGGGGAAGCTCAATCGTTTCGACCACGGCCACCACTGCACTCCAATGTCAGGCGATTGCCTCCACCGTGCGGCGGCGTTGATATTCCATGCGAGCACTTTGGCAGGTGGCCACCACGCGCGGCAACGAACGCTCCGCACTTGCCCGGCGCCCGTTAGCCGGTCCCTGACAGCACTCTCCCTACTTCCACGGCTCCTGGTCCGGCGCCGAAGAGGGCAATGTACGTATGACCCGTACGGTGAAATGCACTGTGAGGGGGCGCTAATTGCAACCTAGATTCCTGCGAAGTCTGGCCACGTGGACGCCTTGGAATACTACGGTTTTTCAAGACACTGGCCGAGGCAGGTTTAGCGGCGGCGTGAGAAAGCCGGCCTCTCGTATGTCTCGGAAAGACGTCTCCATAGTCCCTTTGAACGCTGAGACGTCGGCACCCGCGGGATCCAGCAGCGCACCGTGTCGCGGTAGTGCTGGAATTCTTCGCCAAACCGTTCTTTGAGGTCAGATTCCTCAAGCGGCCTGATGACGTAGTTCCACACCAGCGAGCCCACGACCGCGTAGGCGATCACAAGCCATGACTGCAAGATCAGGCCGACCGCGGTGCCTTGGACGATGCCCGCTACCGCCATAGGATTCCGAATCCAGCGATACGGACCTGCGATGACCAGACGGTTCGGCATCGCCGACGGCAGCGGCGTGCCCTCTCCCAGGGTCGACATCACCAGGGCCGACCAGATGCCAAGACCGCTGGCGAGTAGGAGAACTGCGACCCCGACAGGCCCCGCACCCGGAGGGAACGGGAGCGACACCGCCCAGCGCTGCTCAAGAACCGTTATGGCCCACGGAACCACCACGAGGAAGAACCCCCAGAACAGGACGATCTGCCCGAATGTTGACGCCACGTGGGTTGCGGCGGTTGAGCGGGTGACGGCGGGGCGGAATGCGAAGGGGCCGCGGATGATCCACGTGGTCGGTACGCGTCCCAGCAAGTGGGCGCAGAGCGCGATCACCGAACATGCGGCAGCAGCACCCATGCTCAGTACGCCCCAGCCCGCTTCGGTTGTGAACGTGGCGTACACCGCCAGTGCGACGGCGACGACGCTTGTCCAGCCGGCGCTCACCACCGCGGCAGCCCTGACGCCACATGCCGCCACGGCCGAGGCCACGACGAAGAGCGGAATGTCGAAGACCGCGACGGCGGCCGGGTCCAGATTCCCTAGGGTCGCCTCGCGCACCCCGGGCACGAGGAACACTGCGGTCCACCAGGAGATGCCGCCAATCGCCTGCATGRCGAAATAGGTTCGCCCCCACCGCGCAAAACCTGTCACCGACTCAACCCCACCACCAATAGTCCCCGCAGGCCTGTCGATGGAAATCCAGCAGGCGCTTCCCGCTCGATGACGGGCTGGCGTCAGCCTACCGAATCTGACCGCAGTGGCCGGGGAGCCTGGCTGCACGGCGGGCCGCCACGTCAGTACAAGAAGATGGGCAGCCAGTCCCGGTTGTGTGCGTGCACCAGCGCGAGAAACAGGACAAAGTCGAAGATCAGATGTACTGACACGACGTAGGTGAAGGACTTCGTCAGCCTGAAGGTATAGCCCTGCAGCAGCGCGAAGGGGAACGTCAACAGCGGTCCCCAGGCCTGATAGCCGATCTCCCAGAGGAACGAGGAGAAAACCACGGCCTGCAGGACGTTGGCCAGCCAGTCTGGAAAGTGTTGCCGCAGCAGCGTGAAAGTTGTGCAGATGAAGAACAACTCGTCCCAGATGCCAACGGCGTTCACTCCCAGGAAAAGCCGCCAAAAGATTGCCGGATCGGACGCGTCCGGCCAGTTTTGGTAGACCCCGGTACTGATCAGATACACGGGCAGAATGAAATATCCGAGCGCCGCCACGCCAACCAGGTACAGCTTCGCGGCGAGCGGCCACTTCCGGCCGGTGTTCACCGGAAACCTGATGATCTCCTCGCCGTAAAGGAAACGCGACACCAGCCACGGCACCAGCACGGCCAGGGCGAGGGCGCCACCCATGAGGACCATGTGCCGGATGCTCAAATCGGCGTTCAGAGGAACCGCGCTGATGATGACCATTCCCGCCGCAATGAGCACGAGGTGCCGCATCAACCCGCGGTCGATGAAGGCCGCCGTCGCCAGGCCAGCCGCGAGAGTACCGTAGCCAAGAGCGTCATTTTGGACGCCAAACAGCAGCACACCGGACGTGGAAACAAGCGCCGCCGGCACCAGTTTCCAGCTGAGCGCGGTCCGGGGTGTTTCCGTCGAGATAGTGGACACCCCACAAGCATGTCAGGGCAGTCCGTGGCACGAAACCACGAAACGGCGAAAGCATGGGCGATTCGGGAGGGGCTGGTGCCCGCTCCGGCCGGCGGTATGTTGCCGGCGGCGCTCTCTGGAGGCTACTCGATGGTCTTCACTCTGGGCCGCCGGTGTGGCGGTCCTGATCGCCCCGGTTGCCCTGCTGCTGATCACCGTCGACCGCAAGACATTCACCGGCGATGAAGGCGACACCCCGTCGTCCGCCTGGGCTGAGCCCGCCTGTGCCTACTGCATCTGTGCCTACTGTGCGTCCGCGGCGTCATGGGCGAGCAGTTCGCTGGTTCGCATGATGGCCACGCGCCTGCGTTCCTCGTCCGCCGCTCCGGTGATCACAAGGTGGACGTTCGGGCTCGATGCCCATGCGTGGCAGAGTGTCACGATTGTGAGCAGCAGGTCTTCCGCTGCCCTCTCGCTCGCCGTGGGCAGCGCGCGACGGATCTCGGCCACCTTGTCTGCTGAGCGGAGGGCGCGAGCTTCTGCGCCGACCGGATGGCCCAGCTCAAGCCCCTCCCAAAACGTGAGCCGCGCGAGACCGGGGGGGCTCCTGGAAAAGTCAAAGTACCGTCCCGCGAAATCGGCGATCGCAGCAGGTCCCGAGCCGATAACCGGGAGGCCGTCCAGGGCCGTGGCGAGTTGGCGGGTGAGCGCCGCTTCGAAGAGTTGGGCCTTGTCGCCGAAGTAGAAGTAGATCCGTTCGCGGTTGCACCCCGAACTCTTCGAAATCTGGTGGATCCGCGCGCCGGAGAAGCCACGCTCTGAAAATTCGGCAATGGCGGCCGCGAGGATCTTCTCCCGCGTCGCGTCAGTGTCCCAGGCCATGGCCCCATCCTATCTCCAACCGTTCGTTTGCTTTTGGGCGGCGCGGCTCCGTAGCATCGTTTCCAACCAGACGTTTGGAGATTGAGTGGAACACGAGGGCAAAGCGCTTGCCGCCGACGAAACGGGCGTAGATCATCATCGGACCGCCGGCATCGCATCCGTCCATGTCAGGGCCGCGGTGACGTGGCTGGCGATTTTTCCGCTGGCCGCCATCGGGATGAGCGCGCTGGCTGCATTGGTGCCGGAGTGGCCTCCGGTCCTTCGGGCGTTTGCGCTCACCCTCGTGGTGGTTCCCACTGCCGTCTACCTTGCGGTGCCCCGGCTCCTCCGGATCCAGGCGCGGCTAAGCCGGGCCGCGGCACGCGCCCGGGCGCGCCGCGCCACGAAATGGAACAGGTCCGCTGGCGGGGAACGCCGCGGCGCATGATCATCTTCGGGAAGGCACTGGGCGTCACGTCCCGGTGAACCGTCAGAACTCTTCGGCGTCGGCCCCGGTGGCGTAGCCATGGCTGGTGGCCACCATCGCCGCGACAACCTCCAGCTCGCTGTCGTCCCGCGGCCCGTAGACCATGACCATGCCTCGAGCCAGCCGGATGCCGGCCAACGGATGGGCCGCCGCCCAGCCCTTGGCAACGGCGTCGGCCACCAGTTCGGGCGGAAGGGCCAGGTGGAGCGAGCCGTCGTAGGGCGGGTGCTGGTGGGCAAACTCCCCAACCGAGGGAACCAGGAACGCATCGGCCGGGGCATCAGCCCCGGGCTTCACCTTGAGGCCGCGCGCACCCGGAACGGAGATCGCTGACTGCGACGTCGCGACGCCGGCGAGCGAGCGTATCCGGTCGAACAATCTTTCCTGAAGCTCAAGTGGCGCGTTGTCACTGAGTTGTTCCTGCGGGATGGTCCACGACACGGCCGGGCGCTGGCCGGCCCTCACCGGCAGGTGCCCCCCGGGCAGCGCCGACCAGTGGGTGCTGTTTGCGGTGCGGTCGCGCGCCCCGGGCCGCGTAAGGAACGAAAAGCGCTCGTGGATCCAGCCGCCGAGTTCACCGAGCGTCTGAGCGCTGATGTGGTGCCCGCCGGGATCGCGGCGCGCATAGGCGGCGGCTGCGGAATCCGTGAGCAGGTACTGCCACGTGCGCTCCAGCAGCTCTGGCGGAATAATCCTGTCCTGGTCGCCCTGGGCGACGAACACCGGTAGTCCGGTCAACCGGGCCGGCGTGACAGGGACGCCGGCGTCGAACGGCAAAGTCCCGTACAGGATGGCGGCTCCGTCAAAACGTGCCGGATCTGCAAGCAGCAGTCCGCCGGCGAAAGCCGCGCCCCCGCTGAAGCCGACGAGCACCACGGGCCGTCCGTCCGGGGCAGCGGCATCGAGCCAGGTTCGGAACCAGGACATGGTGGCGGCCAGCGACTCGGCAACCGGGCGGCCGATGCCGCGGTTGGCAAACCATGCATAGCCGCCGCCTTCGGCAATAGGGGCCCGGACTGCCGCATAGGCGGCACCCGGCGGCAGCTGGTCAGCCAGGGCAATGATTTCGCGCTCACTTGAGCCGCGCCCATGCAGGAGCACCACCAGGGGCGCCAACGGGTCGGCTGATCCGGCGGTCGCCACCACGGGTGAAGCGCTGAGGGAGGGGTCGCCCACGACCGTGGGCGTCTCGGGGATTCGCATGAAAGCTCCTGGGTGAGGGGGAGTGAGCACAGGACTGTTTATTGAAGCTTCAACTATCATGAAGCGTCGGGTATTCCCCGTCAACTATTTCGGGTGTCGTTGAGGCCCTAGGTGCTGAGTGGCCATGCCTTGAGCAGTTGGCGGGCCGTCCCGTTATTGCCGAGGTGGTACACCGCCACGCTCGCAGGGTTCACGTCGAACGCATCGAATGCGCCGGCTTCGATCCCGTCCAGGTCCGCCAGCGTCGCGAACCCAACGGAGATGGGGCCTAGATCCACTTCGGCGCGGCCGGCACCGTGCCGTTGGCGGCCGGGCCACTCGCACTCACGCCGCTGGTGCCGCGGCCGGCGGCCCATTCGACGACGCCGGGCAGGGCCCCGGTGATGATCGTCGGGTCAGCGGCGGTGGTGTCGCCGAACGACAAACCTGAGCCTGCCACCTTCACCACCAGGCCCGCGTCGGTGCCCCGGATTTTCCAGGCGCCCGTGATGTCCGCCAGGAGCCGCTCCAGCACCGGTGCAGGGATGTCGGCGAACGAGGCCCCATTGTCGAGGTCGATGGCGTGCATCCAGACTTCGCGGCTGCGCATCCAGACCGTTTCGGTGGCAGGGACTTCCCGGCCCTGGATGGTGCGGACCCTGTTATGCCAGGCGTCCCCGGGCAGGTCCCGCCACTCGACGCTCAAATGCACCGCGGAGTGGTCGAAGAGGTTCCGCAGCGCGATCGGGCTCAGCGTGGCGCCGAAATCGATCTCATGGTTGCGGACCCCGGTCGAGGCATACATGGGGGTTTCCACCCCGGTGGCCGCCCACTCGACCAGCCGTGCGATGGCCCGGGCGTTGTAGCCGATATGCGCCGTGATGTGGCGGCGGGTCCAGCCCGGCAGCAGCGAGTCGCCGTCGAGCTCCGCGTCGGAGAGCTCATTGAGCTTGCGGGCGAAGAACGCCGTGCCCCGGCGCGCCTGCAGCAGCGCCGCAAGCAGCTCCGGGTCCGTCGTCAGGTCCTGGCGGGCAACCATCAGGCTTCCTTGACCACGCGGTTCTTCAGCTGACCCAGTCCCTCGATGGTGGTGACCAGGATCTGGCCCTCCTGCAGGTAGCGCTTGGGGTCCTGGGCGTGGCCCACGCCGCCGGGGGTGCCGGTGGCGATCACGTCGCCCGGATTCAGCGTGATGATCGTGGAAATGTAGGAGACCAGGTACTCGGGGGTGAAGACGAGGTCGCCCGTGGGGGTCTGCTGCTGGACTTCGCCGTCGACCTCGGAGGTCATCAGCGGCCCGGCACGGAATTCGTCCTTGGTGACCAGGGCAGGGCCGAACGGGGTCGACTTTTCCCAGGTCTTGCCCTGCAGCCACTGGATGGTGCGGAACTGGTAGTCACGCATGGACACATCGTTCAGCACGGCATACCCGGCGATGTGGTCAGACGCGTCGGCTTCGCTGATCCGGCGGCCCTTCTTGCCGATCACGACGGCGAGTTCGGCCTCCCAGTCCACGGCGTCGGATTCCTGCGGCAGGGCAAGGTCATCGTTGGGACCGATCAGGGATTCGGCGTACTTCGCGAACAGGGTGGGGAACTCGGGGACCTCCCGGCCCATTTCCTTGATGTGGTTGCGGTAGTTGTGGCCCACGCAGATGATCTTGCCGGGGGAGGGGACGACGGCGGCCAGGTCGGCGCCGTCGAGCGCGTGGGTTGCGCCGTTGGCGGCCTTGGCCGTCGCTTCCCAGTCCGCGGTGCGGAGCAGCTCCCCGACGTCGGCAAAGCCGTCGATTTCGGTCAGGGTGTCGCCGTCCTGGCGGACAGCCACGGTCCCGGTGCCGGTTCCGTTGTCAGTGCGGAGGGTCAGGAGTCTCATTTGTTGCGTCCTTCGATGTAGGTGCGGTTGAAGTTCAGCCGTTCGAAAATGGGGGCGTCGCTGAAGCGGAAGAGATCGAATTCGGTCCCCGCCTGCAGCGACCATTCCTGCCAGGACGGGACGACGAAGAGGTCGCCCTTCGCCAGGTTCCTCGTCTCGCCGTTCAGGACCACGGTGCCGGAGCCTTCGAAGACCTGCCAGACGCTGGAGCCGACCTCGCGGAGGCTCTCGGTGGAGGCGCCGGCGCGGAGGCGGTGGAATTCAGCCCGGATGGTCGGCATGACGTCACCGCCGGTGGTGGGGTTGGTGAAGCGGACGGCGGCGTGGCCCTGGGACACGGTGGCCGGGTGGCCCTCGTCCTCGAGCAGGAGCTGCTCGCGCAGAGCCCGGTCCGTGTGTTCCCAGCGGTACGCGGCGATGGGGGAGCTCGTGGTGTCATCCAGCCCGGAGAGCGGGCGCAGCCCCGGGTGGGCCCAGAGCCGCTCCGAGCGGGAGATGTCCGGAGTGGCCTCGTCGGTGACGCGCTCGGTGCCGAACTCGAAGAAGCCGGCGTCGGCATAGTGCACGAACGGGATGTCCAGGCCGTCGATCCAGGCCATCGGTTCATCGGTGTCGTTGTGGTGGCCGTGGAAGTTCCAGCCCGGGGTCAGCAGGAAGTCACCGCGGGACATCCGGACCGGGTCCCCGTTCACCACGGTCCAGACGCCTTCGCCCTCGACGACGAAGCGGAAGGCGTTCTGCGAGTGCCGGTGCTCCGGGGCAGTCTCGCGGGCCCCGAGATACTGGATGGCAGCCCACAGCGTTGGGGTGGCGTACGGCGTCCCGGCCAGGCCCGGGTTGGCGAGGGCAATGGCGCGGCGTTCCCCGCCACGGCCCACGGGAACCAGGTCCCCGGCGCGGGCGGCCAGCGGGTACAGGTCGCTCCACCGCCAGACGTGGGGCACCGCCTTGGGAGTCGGGACCATGGGCATCAGGTCCGCGATCTCGGTCCACAGCGGAATCAGGTTCTCCCGGTCAAAATCCCGGTACAGCTCCTGCAGCTGGGCAGCCTCTTCAGGTGTCGGCTCCGGAGCAGTAAGCCCCGCGGCCACTGATTCATGAGTCGTGTTCTCAGCGCTGATGGACACGTGGGCCTCCTCGATAGGTCAGAACAGTTCTTGGCGTAGTTCGACACTAAAGATTCATCCGTGTGATCCCCAACATATTCTGCTGGTCAGAATTCCCTGCAGCCCAGCTGACTCGCAGCAGGGGCGGTTATGGGCCCTCAAAACGGCCTCAACTGCGAGTCAGTTGGGTGGTCGTCAGTCCGGCTCCGCCGGGTTGGCCGCGATGTCGATCTCCAGCTGCCGGCAGGTTTCCCGCAGGGCGGGGACGAGCCCGGCGTCGAACACCCTGCGGAAACGGGTGGCTGGAGTGGCGACGCTGAGCGCGCCAACAACTATTCCGTGCCGGTTGTGCAGGGCCATCCCCAGGGCGCTTACACCTTCCTCCGTGCCTTCGAAGTTGGCTGCGAAGCCGTTGCCGCGGATGGACTCAAGTTCCCGCAGGAACGCCGGAAATTCGTCATCCGGGATGGTGTCGCCGCCAATCTCYGCGTTGTGGCTGCGGAACAGCTGCTCGATCATCGGCGGCTCCAGCTCCGCGAGCATGGCCTTCCCGCCGGAGGTTTTGTTGGCGGGCATTACCGTCCCCTGCCGGTCACCCACGCGCAGCACATTGCTGCCCTCGACGGTGGCCAGGAACCGCACCTTGGTCCCCACCCGAACCATCAGATTCACTGTCTCGTTCAGCCGTGCGGACAGGAGTTCCATATGGGGCTGGGCGATGGATCGGAGCAGCCGGGTCCAGCTCAGCCCGGCCGGCCCGACCCCCATTGCCGGGCCCGGGACATAGCGGCGCGTTTCGTCCTGCACGGCGAAGCCCCGGTAGACCAGCATCGCCAGCAGTCGGTGCGCGGTCGAGGGTGCAACGCCCAGCTCGGCCGCGGCGTCCTTGAGACGCAAGGCGCCGCCGTCGCGCAGGAGCTGGAGCAGCTGCAGCGCGTTGTCCACTGCCTCGATGGAATAGGTCGGCCGCTTCTGGACGGGCTTACGGGTGGATCGGGCCGATGGAGTATTCTGCACATCAGAATTGTATTGTGGTTCACCTGCGAAGGCCATGACAGTAGTGGCATGAATCACACACCCTCCGTTGCAGCGCCGCGCCGGTCCTCGCCGGGGGATCCCACCCCCGTTACCGTTGGCGGGCCCGCGGCACGGTTCTCCAAAAGCTCGGCCGCCGCCGTCCTGGTCTGCTGGCTCCTGGTGGTCTTCGATGGCTACGACCTGATTGTCTACGGCACCGTCCAGTCCTCCCTGATTTCCGAGACCGGCTGGGGGCTGACCAAGGCCACCGCCGGAACCATCGGTTCCATGGCCTTCGTCGGCATGATGATCGGAGCGATCTTCGCCGGCCGGATGGCCGATTCCTGGGGACGCCGCCGCACCATTCTGGGTTGCGCCATCGTCTTCTCGATTTTCACCATCCTGTGCGCCTTCGCACCCAACGCCCCGGTATTCGGCACCCTGCGGCTCCTGGCCGGCGTCGGACTCGGGGGCCTGGTGCCCTCGGCCAATGCCCTGGTCGCCGAACTTGTCCCGGCCAAGTGGCGGTCAACGATCGCCACCCTGATGATGTCCGGCGTCCCCATTGGCGGATCCATCGCCGCCCTTGTCGGCATCCAGCTGATCCCCGCCTTCGGCTGGGAGTCCATGTTCCTCGTCGCCGTGCTGGCCCTGCTGATCGTGGTGCCCCTCGGACTGAAGTACCTGCCGGAGACGCTGGCCCCGGTCGGCGCCGCCAGCGGCGGCCGAAGCCTCGAGGAGCCGATCGGCTTCAAGTCCCTGCTCCGCGCCCCGTACCTGGGAGTCAGCCTGCTGTTCGCCCTGGCGACGATCGCCACCCTGTTCGCCTGGTACGGGCTGGGCACCTGGCTGCCCAACCTCATGCAGCTGGCCGGCTACAACCTTGGCTCCGCCCTGACCTTCGCCCTTGCCCTGAACCTGGGCGCGGTGGCCGGCTCGGTCATCACAGCCTGGGCCGGGACCCGCTTCGGCCCGATCCCGACGGCGATCGCCGCCGCAGCCGTCGCCGGCGGCGCCCTCGTGGTCCTCGTTACGGGACCGCCGGTCACCGTCGTGTACCTCATGCTGGTCCTCGCCGGCGTCGGCACCCACGGCACGCAGTGCCTCATCATCGCCGCCGTCGCCAGCCACTATCCCGGTCACCTGCGCGGCACCGCGCTTGGCTGGGCACTGGGAACCGGCCGCATCGGCGCCGTCGCCGCACCCCAGATCGGCGGCCTCCTGCTGGCGGCCGGGCTGGGCGTCAGTTCCAATTTCCTCGCCTTCGCCGGTGCAGCCGCCATCGCCGCGGTACTGCTGGCCGCCGTCGGCCTCAAACTCAAGTCAAAATCYTCAACCTCACCAACAGGAGCAAGCAATGTCTGAGCACGCCCCGTCCATCGATATCTCCACCGATGTCCTCGTCATCGGAGGGGGAATGGCCGGACTGGCCGGAGCCCTCGCGCTGCGGGAAAACGGAGCCAACGTCACTCTGGTGGAACGGGCCCCCGAATTCGGCGAGGTCGGCGCAGGCCTGCAGATGGCCCCCAACGCCTCCCGCGTCCTGAAGCGCTGGGGCCTGCTGGAAAAAGCCCTGGAAATCGGCGTCCAGCCCAAGCACCTGGTCTTCCGTGACGCCGTCACCGGCGAGGAACTCACCCGCCAGAGCCTCGACGGGGAATTCGAGGAACGCTACGGAGCGCCGTACGTCGTGATCCACCGCAGCGACCTGCACCGGGTCCTGCTCGAAGGCTGTGAAGCCGCCGGCGTCACGCTGGTCAACGACGTCATGGTCGAGAGCGTGGAAACGGTCAACGGCCGCGGCGTGGCCCACACCGCCGCCGGAGTGGACTACTCGGCCGACGTCGTGATCGGCGCCGACGGGCTCAAGTCCACCCTGCGTCCCCTCGTGGCCAACGACCAGCCGGTCCCCTCGGCCTACGTGGCCTACCGGGGCACCGTGCCGATCACCGAAAACACGCCCAAGGCCGACCTCGAGGACGTCATTGTCTACCTCGGCCCGGACTGCCACCTGGTGCAGTACCCGCTGCGCAAGGGCGAACTGCTGAACACCGTGGCCGTCTTCAAGTCCGCCTCCTTTGAGCGCGGCGAGGAGCAGTACGGGGGAGTGGACGAGCTTGAGGCCGCGTACAAGGACTGCGTCCCGGCCGTCCGGGAGGCGCTGAAGAACCTGGGCACGGGCATGCGCTGGCCGATGTACGACCGCGACCCGATCGAAAACTGGGTCGCCGGCCGCATGGTGTTGATGGGCGACGCCGCTCACCCGATGCTGCAGTACCTCGCCCAGGGCGCCTGCCAGGCCCTCGAGGACGCGGCCGTCCTGCAGGACGCCAGCACCGGCACCGTCTTCACCGCCGACGGCGTCAACCCGGAAGGCTGGGACCAGGCCATCAAGGAGTTCAACAGCCTCCGCGCCGGCCGCACCGCACGGGTCCAGCGCACCGCCCGCGTCTGGGGCGAATCATGGCACGTCTCCGGGCTGGCCCGCACGCTGCGCAACTTGCTGTTCAAGAGCCGGAAGGACAACGACTTCCAGTACAACGACTGGCTGTACGGCCAGGACGGCGACGGTGTGCCGGCCGACCGCGCGGCGCACTCCAAGCTGGCGGAGAACATTCCTGCCTGACCCGGCGACTGAGCATGCGGCACCGCAAGAACCCCCTCTCCTGAGGGGGTTCTTGCGTTAAGCCCGGGTCCGCATTGCTTCAGGCACGCGGCCCGACGGCGCTGCCCGCTGACGCTGTGCCTCTTGACACTGCCAAAACGTTTTGGATAGTGTGAGCCACACAACATGCCAAAACGTTTTGCAAAGGGAGTCAACGGTGACGAAGGTCGGAATTAGGGACGTAGCGAAAGCTGCCGGGGTCTCCGTGACCACGGTGTCCCACGCCCTCAACCCAGCGGGCGGCACCCGGGTCAAAACGGAAACCCGGGAACACATCCGGGCCGTCGCCAAAAACCTTGGCTACGCGCCCAACCGGCTCGCCAGCGGGCTGCGCAACCATCGTTCGCAGATCCTTGGCCTCGTCAGCGACGAAATCACCACCACACCGTTCGCCGGGGCCATGATCAGGGGCGCCCAGGACGCCGCCTACGAGCGCGGCTACGTCGTCATGGTGGTCAACTCGGGCCTCGACCCGGAACTGGAAAACCGCGAAATCCGGACGCT
This sequence comes from Arthrobacter sp. 05T47, assembly GCF_056395825.1. Taxonomy (NCBI): domain Bacteria; kingdom Bacillati; phylum Actinomycetota; class Actinomycetes; order Micrococcales; family Micrococcaceae; genus Arthrobacter; species Arthrobacter sp. 05T47. The sequence continues at coordinate 69,517 of NZ_JBFTKG010000019.1, forward strand.
GCAGCAGCACCAGGTTGATGGGATTGTCTACGCGAGGATGTACCACCAGGGCGTCAGCCTTCCTGAAGACCTGGACACGCTGCCCACGGTCCTCCTCGACGCCGTCAGCGCGGACCGGTCCATCTCCTCGGTGGTCCCGGACGAGGTGGCCGCGGCGGAAACGGCAGTGGAAGCCCTCGTCCGGGCCGGCCATACCAGGATCGGGATGCTGAACAACGTTGACGACATCCCGGCAACCCACGGACGGCTTCAGGGCTACAGGAACGCGCTGGCCCGCCACGGCCTCCAGTTCAATCCGGAGCTGGTGACCACAGGCACGGCTGATACTCCCGGCGGTCGGGAAGCTGCGCTTCAGGTGCTGCAGCGTCCGGACCGCCCGACGGCACTGTTCTGTTTCAGCGACCGCGTGGCCATGGGCGCCTACCAGAGCGCTGCCACCCTGGGACTCCGCATTCCCGAGGACCTGTCCGTGGTCGGCATGGACAACCTGGAGCTGATCGCCGCCGCGCTCTGGCCCGGACTCACCACGGTGGCGCTGCCGCACTATGAGATGGGGCGATGGGCCGTCACCCGGCTCCTCGACGACATCGAAGGCCCCGAGGTGAAAGCCGTCCAGGAACTGCTTTCCTGCCCGCTCATTGAGCGGGGGTCCGTCGGGCCGCCGCCGGACTGAGCACCCGGGCTTGGGCCGCCGGGCTGAGCCCCCGGGCTTGAGCCCCCAAACTGAGCCCTTCAGCTACACCAGCACCCACACGCATCCACCACAGACCCATCCCGGGCCCCGCAAAAAGGGGACGCGGCCGTTGCACCGGCCGCGCCCCCAAGGACCCGGGCTAATCATCCGCGTACAAAAATAAGCAGAAAGACTCACTCATGAACAAGCGATTCACCCGCATCCTGGCCACCAGCATAACGGCGGCCGCCCTGGTCGGCAGCCTCGGCGCGTGCGGCAAGGGCAGTGCCTCGGCCACGTCCGAGGGCACTAAAGAGATCACCCTGTGGACCCACAACGCCGGCAACCCCGAAGAGCTGGCCTCCATCCAGGGCATCGTGGACTCCTACAACAAGAGCAGCGGCGCCAAGGCCAAGATCAAGGTGCAGGCGTTCCCGCAGGAGTCCTACAACGACTCCGTGGTCTCCGCGGCCGCCGCCGGCAAACTTCCCTGCATCGTCGATATCGACGGACCCAATGTCCCCAACTGGGCATGGGCAAAGTACCTGACCCCGCTCAAGCTCTCCACCGACCTGTCCGCCAACCTGCCCAGCACCGTGGCCAAGTGGGAGGGCCAAACCTACGCCGTCGGCTATTACGACGTGGCGCTGGCCATGCTTGCACGCGCGTCGGACCTCAAGGCAGCCGGAGTGCGCGCCGCAACAATCGAGCAGCCCTGGACCAAAGCGGAGTTCCAGGACGCGCTGACCAAGCTCAAAGCCCTGGGCAAATGGGAGTACCCGCTGGACATGGGGACCGCCGGCAGCGGCGAATGGCTGCCCTACGGCTACTCGCCGTTCCTGCAGTCCTTCGGCGCCGACCTGATCAACCGCGACGGCTTCCAGAGCGCGGACGGTGTCCTCAACGGGGACAAGGCAGTGGAATGGGCCAAGTGGTTCCGCGGACTGGCCGACCAAGGCTTCATGGCCACCAAGAGCGGCAAGGACTCCACCCAGGACTTCCTGAACAACAAGAGCGGCGTGCTGTACACCGGCTCGTGGGCCGCGGACAAGGCCCGGGCTGCCCTGGGCGACGACCTGGTGGTCATGCCCACCGTGGACCTTGGCAACGGACCCAAGATCGGCGGCGCCTCCTGGCAGTGGGGCGTCACCCAGGGCTGCGCCAACACCGACGCCGCCATGGACTACCTCTCCTACTCGCTGAAGCCGGAAAACCTGGCCGCAGTCGCCAAGGCCACGGGCACCATCCCGGCGACGGATGAGGCCGCGGCCCTGGTCCCGTCGTTCGCAAAGGGCGGCACCAACCGGATCTTCATGGACTTCTCCCGCCAGTACGCAGTGATGCGTCCCGAGACCCCGGCCTACCCGTTCATCGCCACCGAATACGGCAAAGCCGTCCAGGACGTCCTCGCAGGCGCCGACCCCCAGACGGCCCTGGACAAGGCCGTCAAGGCCATCGACGCCAACATCAAATCCAACGGCGGCTACAAGAACTAGCAGCCCTCCGCGGAGGACGACGACGGCGGGAGAGTTCCGCCGTCGTCGTCCCCCCGGTGCTGCAGGTCAACGGAGAATCCCATGACAACCAGCCCACTTCCCACCCGTCCCCGCCCCGCCGCCGAACCGGCGCCACGGCCGCTGCCGGCCCCGCCGCGCCGCCGCCGGGCAGGCCTGCTGCGCGAACAGATCAGCGGCTGGGGCATGATCGCCCCCGCAGCGGTATTGCTGCTGCTCTTTGTGTTCCTGCCGGCCATCCTGGGCTTCGGCCTAGCCTTCACCAACGCCCGGCTGATCTCGCCCCGCCCGGTGGAGTTCGTCGGCACAGACAACTTTGCCCGGCTGTTCGCGGACCCGACCTTCTGGCGGTCACTGCTGAACGTCACCTACTTCGCCGTGGTGGTGGTCCCGGTCCAGTCGGCCCTGGCCCTGGCCATGGCGCTGCTGATCAACAAGAAATTCCGCGGCGTGAACTTCTTCCGCACCATCTACTTCCTGCCCGTGGTCACATCCATGGTGGTGGTCTCCCTCCTGTGGCTCTTCATGTACCGCAAGGAAGGCCTGATCAACGAGCTGCTGTCCACCTTCAGCTTCGGCCTGATCCAGGGCGCCGACTGGCTCAACGACCCCGCCACGGCCATGCCCGCCATCATCGCGCTGTCCATCTGGCAGGCGGCCGGATTCCACATGATCATCTGGCTCGCCGGGCTGCAGAGCATCTCGGGCGAACTGTACGAGGCAGCCCAGCTGGACGGCGCCAGCCGCTGGCACCAGTTCCGGTACGTCACCTGGCCGGGCCTGAAGCACACCCGCAGCCTGGTCCTGGTGACCATCACCATCCAGGCCCTCGGCCTGTTCGACCAGGTCAGTGTCATGACCCAGGGCGGCCCGCTGGACTCCACCACCACCATCATCTACGAGGCCGTCCGCTCCGGCTTCAAACAGCAGGAAACCTCCTACGCCTCCGCGATCTCGCTGGTTTTCTTCGTCCTCGTGCTGCTCATCTCCGCGGTGCAGCGATACCTGACCCGAGAGAAGGACTGACGTGAAAAATTCGCTTCGACTCAACAATGCGGCAACCATGCTGGTCCGGATCCTGTTCGCCGCCGTCGCGGCCTTCCCGATCGTCTTCATGCTGGTGTCCTCACTCAAGCCGGACACCCAGATCTTCGGGGACATGTCCTCCGTGGCCGCCTTCCTGCCCGTGGGAAACGTCTCCTTTGACAACTACGCGGCGGTGTTCGACCGGGTCCCGGCCGCCCGGTTCCTGGTCAACTCCATCGGCATCTCCGCGATCACTGTGGTGCTGGGCATCTTCGTCAACAGCCTCTGCGCGTTCGCGTTGTCCCGCATGGAGTTGCGCGGCAAGCGGGTGGTGTTCACGGTCATCCTGGCCACGCTGATCGTGCCGTTCCAGACCCTGGCCCTGCCGCTGGTCTGGTGGGTCAACCAGTTGCCCTATTTCGAACTCAACGGCTTCAGCCTCGAGATCTCCAAGGGCTGGCTGGACACCTACCAGGTCCAGATCATCCCGTTCATCGCCAATGCGTTCTCCATCTACCTCTATCACCAGTACTTCGAATCCATCCCCAAGGAACTGGACGAAGCCGCCCGCATCGACGGTGCCGGCTGGTTCAAGATCTACCGCCAGGTGGTCATGCCGCTGGCGGGCCCGGCCACCGCGACGGTCGCGATCCTGACGTTCCTGCCGGCCTGGAACTCCTACCTGTGGCCCCTCATGGTGGTCCAGTCCGAGGAACTTCGGCCGGTCATGATCGGCATCCAGTACTTCTTCCAGCTGAACGTCTCCTGGGGCGAAGTGATGGCCTACGCGTCCCTCATCACGGTTCCCGTGGTGGTCCTGTTCATCGCCTTCCAGCGTTCCTTCATCAACAGCATCGCGTCCAGCGGCGTCAAGGGCTAACCACCCGCCGCTCCGTACCCACCCTTCCGGCACACACCGTGAAAGCAGACAGCACAACCATGACAACCACCACCGCGCTCGGCTGCCAGTACCGGCCGCAGCACCACTACACGGCGGACCGCAACTGGCTGAACGATCCCAACGGACTGGTCTACGCCAACGGCACCTACCACCTCTTCTACCAGCACAACCCGTCCGGGAACGGGTGGGGCAACATGTCCTGGGGGCACGCGACTTCAGCGGACCTGCTGCACTGGGACGAACAACCCGTGGCCATCGCCTGCGATGACCAGGAAGCCATCTTCTCCGGTTCGGCCGTGCTTGACGCGGCCAACACCAGCGGATTCGGCACCCCGGACAATCCGCCGCTCGTTGCCATCTATACCAGCGCCTATTCGCCCGCATCCCCGCTGTCCGGCCGGCAGGCGCAGTCGCTTGCCTACAGCACGGACAACGGCGCCACCTGGACAAAACACGCCGGGAACCCCGTGCTGGACCGCGGCTCCGCAGACTTCCGCGACCCCAAGGTCTTCTGGTACGACGGCGCCGCCGGCAGCTACTGGGTGATGGTCGCCGTCGAGGCGATGGACCGGGAAGCTGTCCTGTACAAGTCCGCCGACCTCAAAGCCTGGGAGTACCTGAGCACCTTCGGCCCGGCGAACGCCACCGGGGGAGTGTGGGAATGCCCGGACCTGTTCGAGCTTCCGGTGGACGGCGATCCCGGAAACACCAAGTGGGTGCTGGTGGTGAACCTGAACCCCGGCGGAATCGCCGGCGGTTCCGCCGGACAGTACTTCCTTGGAACCTTCGACGGCGTCGCGTTCGTTTCCGAGACGACGGTCACCGAGGGGCTCCAAAAGGATGAGAGCCGCATGGCCGAGTACGGCTGGCTGGACTGGGGCCGGGATTACTACGCGGCCGTCTCCTTCAGCAACGCCCCGGACGGGCGCCGGCTCATGATCGGCTGGATGAACAACTGGGAGTACGGGGCCCTCACACCCACCGACGGATGGCGCGGCGCCATGTCCCTGGTGCGGGAATTCAGGCTGGCCGTCCGCGGCGGCCGCGTGGTGCCCATGCAGACGGCGTTGGACCCCTTCGAGAGCGTCGGGGCCGGCCGGAATCTCGGAGCCTCCCCCTACACCGAGGCCGCCCGGCCTCTTCCTGCCGGAACGCACTGGATCCCCGCGGAAGCCTCCGGCGACGTCCTGCGGATCGACGCCGAATTCGAACCCGGCGCCGCAGGAGAAGTGGGCCTCCTGCTCCGGGCAAGCGGCGCCGAACGGACGGTCCTCGCCTACAAGTGCGCCACGGGCGTGCTCAGCCTGGACCGGTCCGCTTCCGGCAACACGGACTTCCACGAATCGTTCGCTTCGTTGGAAAGCGTGCCCGTGCCGCTGGAAGAAGGCCGGCTGCGGCTGCGGATCTTCCTGGACCGCTGCTCCGTGGAGGTCTTCGCCCAGGACGGCCTCGCCACCATCACGGACCAGGTGTTCCCCACGGAATCCAGTACACAGGTAGGGCTGTTCGCGGACCGCGACGGCGGCAGGCTGGTGAGCCTGGCCGTCGTTGGAGGCGGGTAAGCCGCGGGAGCACCGCGACGGCTACTCCTTCACCGCTCGGCTACTCCTTCACCGCTCCGGCGGTGGCATTCATGATCCGTTTCTGGAAGACGAAGAACACGATGGCTACGGGGATGGTCATGATGGCGGCCGCCGCCAGCTTCAGCGGGTACTGCGTTCCGGCGCTCAACTGGCCCGAGGACAGCTGGGCCACGCCCTTGGTCAGTGTGGTCAGCCCGGGGTCCTGGGTCGAGACGATGAAGTGGCTCAACTCGTTCCAGGACCCCTGGAAGGACAGGATGATGATGGTCATCACGGCCGGGACAGACATGGGCAGCACGATCGACCAGAACGTGCGGAAGGTTCCCGCCCCGTCCACTTTCGCCTGTTCCTCCACACTCACCGGAATCGACTCGAAGAAGTTCTTCATGATGAACACCCCGGCGGCATCGGCCAGCAGGGGAACGATCATGCCGGCGTAGGAATCGTAGATCCCCAGCTGGTTGATGACGAGGAACTTCGGAATGAGCAGCACGACGCCGGGAACGGCCATGACGGCGACGAGGGCGGCGAAGACGACCGACCTGCCGCGGAACCGGAGCCGGGCCAGGGCGTACCCGGCCAGCAGGTCAAAGAACACCCGCCCGAACGTGACTACAACAGTGACCACGATCGAGTTCTTGAACCAGAGCGGGAAATCCGAATTCAGGAACAGCCGTTCGTAGGCGGCTGCCGTCCACGTCGGGGGGATCAGGGACAGCGGATCCGCGGCGGCCTGGGGTTCGGTCTTGAACGAGGTCGCAATATTGACCAGGAACGGGAAGATGTACACGATCGCCAGCAGGATCAGGGCAGCGTAGGTCACCCAGCCCCACGCGACAGGCTTGCGACCGCGGGCAGGAGCCGGCTGGCGGCTGCCCGGCGCCGGTGTCTCCTCCTGGGTGAGGGTTTCCGGCCGGAATGGCAGTTCAGCGGTGACGGCGGATGAACCAGTGTGCGGAACGGTCACGGGGTTCCTCCCTTGGACGGTGGCGGGTTGAACCGTTTGCGGCGCGGAACGGTGGTGCGTTCGCGCAGGATCAGCCGCTGGACAATGGCAAAAACAATGATGATGGCGAACAGAATGAAGCCAATGGCCGCACCCTGGCCCCACTGCTGGTTGTTGAATGCAGTGCTGAAGGACAGGTACGCCGGGGTGAGAGTGGTCTTGGCCGGTCCGCCCTGGGTGCCGGTATAGATCTGGTCGAACACCTGCCAGGTGCCGATCAGACCGAGGGTGATCACGGTGAACAGGGTGGGGCGGAGCATCGGCAGGGTCACGTACCAGAAGCGCTGCCAGCCGCCGGCGCCGTCGAGCATGGCCGCTTCCTGCAGCTCGCCGCCCACATTCTGCAGCGCCGCGATGAACAAGAGCATGAATGTGCCCGACGTCGTGAAGACGGCCATCAGGATGAAGGCGGACATCGCCACGGAGGGGCCGGACAGCCACTCCCACCAGCTGACACCCAGGAACGTTCCGCTGGCCAGCGCGGCCGGCGGCGTGGTGACGCCCAGGCTCCCGGCCAGCAGGTGCAGCACGCCGTTGGGGTCCTGAAACCAGTTGGGCCCGGCGACGCCGACGAGGCCGAGCAGCTTGTTGACCACACCGCCGGCGCTGAAGAGGAACAGCCAAAGCACCGTGATGGCCACCGAACTGGTCACCGAGGGGAAGTAGAAGGCCGTGCGGAAGAATCCCCGGCCCTTCAGGATCCGCCGGTTCACCAGCACAGCCAGCAGCAGGGACAGCGTGGTCTGCAGCGGAACGGTGAGGATGACGTAGTAGAAGTTGTTGCGCAGCGCCGTGCCGAAGTCGCGCGCGGCGAGGCCCCCGCCGGAGAGGATGGCCTCGTAGTTGCCGGCCCCGACAAACCGGGTGGTGCCCGCGAAGGGGCTGCCGCGGCCGGTCCAGTCGGACACGCTGACCCACGCCGCCATGGCCACCGGCAGCGCCAGGAACAGGCCAAGGATGATCACGACGGGTGCGATGAAGAGCCACCCGGTGGCGTTCTGGTGTCCGTGGATACCAGAACGCCGCCGGGGGAGCTGCTGTGGGGCCACAGTCACTTAGCCAGGACCGCGGTCATTTCGGTCTGGACGGCGTCCAGAATGGCCTTCGGGTCGGAGGTCTTCAGCGTGGCCAGCTTGGCATTCAGGTCCTTGATGACATCAGCTGCGCCGGGCTGCGAGGGCAGCGTCTGGGCGTACTCGGCGCCGGCCAGGGATGCTGCCTGATCGGGGAAGGCCGACTTGAACTCGGTGGCGGCGGACTCGACGGAGGGCATCACGCCGAAGGCCTTGGCGAAGCCGATCTGGCTCTGCGTGCTGGTCAGCTGCTCCACCAGTTTCTTCGCGGCTGGCTTGTTCTTGCTGTCCGCGGCGATGCCCCAGCAGTTGGTGAACTGCAGGGTTCCCTTGCCCTTGGGGCCGGCGGGAAGTTCCACCGTACGGTACTTCACGTTGGGGTAGTCCTTGCTCAACGCACCGCTGATCCAGTTGCCTTCGATGGTCATGGCCGAGAGTCCCTTCCCGAATGCCTCGCCACCCCAGCCCGCTCCGAGGTCGGAAGAGTACTTGGCGGCGCCGTCGGTCAGCATGGATTTCACAAAGGTCAGGGCCTGGATGTTTTCCGGGCTGTTGACTGTGGCGCTCTTGCCGTCCTCGCTCACAAACGAACCGCCGGCCTGCGGGAAGAAGGCGCCCACGCGGGCGATTTCAGGGCTGAACGACAGTCCGGTAGTGGGTCCGCTGGTGAGCTTCTTGGCCACTGACTCCAGCTGGTCCCAGCTGGTGGGGATATCGCCCTCGCCAAGCCCGGCGGCCGCCCACTTCTCCGTGTTGATCACCAGCGAGAGGGTGGAGAAGTCCTTGGGGGCGCAGTAGAGCTTGCCGTCATGGCTGAACGCCTTGGCCAGGCCGGGGTAGAAGTCGGCCTTGTTCGTGAGCGTGTCGCCGTAGGGCTCCAGGGATCCGTTGGCCGCGAATCCGGCGAACTGGTCGGTGGAGACGTAGAAAACATCTGCCGGTTTGCCCGAGGCGAAGCCCTGGCTCAGCTGCTGCACCATGTCGGAGGCAACGCTCACCGAGGCCTCCGTCCCGGATGTTTTGGACCAGTCGGCGACGGCGGACTTGACCGCCGTCGTCTCCGCGTCGCCGGAACTGCCGATCAGGACGCTGATGGGACCGGAGCCGGTCGCTTCGGCCGAGCCGCTGGAAGCCGGGCTGCTAAAGCCGGAGCCGCACGCGCTGAGCGCGAGGGCTCCGATGGCGGCGACGGCGCCGGTGACCAGTCGCTGTGTTCGGGTTCTTGCCATGGGTCGAACTCCATTTCAGTAGGGCGCCCATCGTTGGGCGCACGGCAAATCATGGGTGGTTGGAAAGTGTGGTGAGGTGGGCGGAACTAATGGGTGTGCGGGCTGGCGAGGGGACCGCCGCCGTCGCGCAGGACAAGCCTCGGCTTCAGCAGCCGGTGCGTCACCGGAACGGGCTGCTCCGGTGCTCCGTCGAGGACATGGCGCAGGATGTCGACGATCGCCACCGCGGCAGCCTCCACCGGCTGGGCGACGCTGCTGAGGCCCAGGGCGGACGCCACCGGGGTGTCATCGAACCCGATTACGGCCGGCGGCGTGCCCGGCGCCGCCGCCCGCAGCTGTTCGGAGGCGCCGAGGGCGAGCGAATCGCTGGCGCAGACCACTGCGGTGGCGCCCCGTTCCAGGAGCTGGCGCGCACCTTCCGCGCCCTGCCGTGCGCCGTCGTCCACTCCGATCGCCAGGGCCTCGAGGTCCGACGACGGGAGTGCTGTGGCGAGGCAGGATGCCCAACCTGCCCGGCGGTCGTCGCCGACGCCAGAGCCGGCCGGCCAGCCGAGGAAGCCGATCCTTTGGTGCCCCCGGCCCAGCAGGTACGTGGTTGCCTCAGCGGTGCCCGCCTGTCCGTCCACGTCCACCCAGGAGTGGGCACAGTCTTCGTCATTGCCGGATCCGGTCCAGGGACGGCCGAAAGTCACGAAGGGGATGTCCCGGGCCATCAGCCAGTCGGTCCGCGCGTCACCGTGGTGCGTGCCGGTGAGCACGAAACCGTCGAGGTCGGAGGTCTCCAGGAGCTCCTCGTAGGACTGCATCTCAGCTTCGTCATTGCGCGCCGCGAACAGCGTGACCCGGTAGCCGTGATCTTGCAGGTTTTCGGTCAACGCGTGCAGGAACCGGTCCAGGATGGCGCCGTTGATTCCGTCCCCGGTGGGCATAAGCCTGAAACCTAGGTTCCGTGAGCGCCGGGTCCGCAGCTGCCGCGCCGCGGCGTTGGGGCGGTAACCGGACGCTGAGATCAGCTCGTTCACGCGCCGCAGGGTGTCCGGCTTGACCCGTTCGGGCGCGTTGATGGCGTTGGAGACGGTCTGCCGGGACAGGCCCAACTCTTCGGCCAGGCTGGCCAGGGTAGGCCTCGACGCCATTGTTCCTCCGATTGCCTTCTAGGGGTTTTAGATCGATCAAATTTGGGATAAAACTGTATTTGATCGATCAAAAAAGTTATCCTCATCATGGATTGTGGCCGAGGTCACTGTCAACTGTCCTTGGGAAATCGCCCAACTCACATCAACTCAACGGGGTCCGCAGGACTCCCAGGAGGAACCTCATGACCCACCGCCAACCCTTCCTGCACGACTTGAACGTTCTGCTCGCCGCACCCATGCAGGCGTGGAGCGGTCATGACGGGCAGCTTCGTCGCCAGGGGGCCCAGGGGATCTACTGCGCCGACACCCGCGTGGTCGACGAGGCCGTCCTGCTGGTCACTGGCGAGGAACCGGAAGCGATCGGCAGCGGCCGAACGCGCGGCGGCGTTTCCTCCTTCGAGGCGCTGGTCCGCACCGTCGGCGGCGAAGGAAGCGACCCCCTGGTCCGGCTCACCAGAACACGGAGCGTCACAACGGGGGCCGTGTCCGAGGAGATCCGGCTGAGTTCGGACCTCGCCCATGACGTCACCGCCGTGGTGGAACTGGTTCTGGGTAACGACTTTTCGCCCCTGGAAGCGGTGAAGTCCGGCGCCGCCTCCCACCCCGTCCGGCCGGAAGAGCACGACGGCGCCTGGCGCGCGGCCGCAGGGGGAGTCACCTCGGTGATCACCGCCGCCGGCGCGGCTGTCTCCCCGGAGGCCCACCGGCTCCGGCTGCGCTGGGAAGTCACCGTCCCGGCCCGAGGATCCGTCGCCGTGGACTGGTCCGTGCGGGCGGCGGACAGCGAGGCGCCGGTGGTCGCGGCCCCGGGCAAGGCTCCTGCGGGAATGCACGTCCGCGCGGACGATCGGCGGTTGGCGTTGCTCGCCGGCCAGGCCATGGCGGATTTGGGCGGTCTCCGTATGGCCACGGCCCAGGCGCCGGAGGACGTCTTCCTTGCAGCCGGCGCGCCCTGGTTCTTCACGCTGTTCGGCCGTGACTCCCTGATCGCGGCGCGCATGCTGCTGCCGGTGGACCCCGCCCTCGCCGCCGGCACCCTGCGCACCCTTGCCGCACGGCAGGGCACACGGAACGACATCGAGACGGCGGAGCAGCCGGGCAAGATCCTGCACGAGGTGCGGCGCGGCGAACTGCGGTTTCCGGAGGGCAGCAGTCATGAGGGGCTGGCACTTCCCCCGGTCTACTTCGGCACTGTGGACGCCACACTGCTGTGGGTCTCCCTCCTCCACGACGCCTGGAAATGGGGCATGCCCGCGCTCGAAGTCGAGGGCCTGCTCGGCAACCTGGACCGCGCGCTCGAATGGCTCAAGCACTGGGCGGATGCCGACGGCGACGGGTTCCTGGAATACATCGACGAGACCGGCCACGGACTGGCCAACCAGGGCTGGAAGGATTCCGGCGACTCCATCCGGTGGAACGACGGATCACTCGCCACCGGCCCCATTGCACTGGCCGAGGTGCAGGGCTATGCCTATCAAGCCGCCGTCAACGCGGCCGATATCCTCGACGCTTTCGGCCGACCGGGCGGGGACGAATGGAGGGATTACGCCACGGACCTGGCCGGCAAGTTCCGGGCATCATTCTGGTGCGCGGACCACCTCGGCCCGTACCCGGCCATCGCGCTCGACGTGGACAAACGCGCCGTCGACGGCGTGGCCAGCAACATGGGCCACCTGCTCGGCACGGGGATCCTCAACGCCGAGGAGACTGAGGTGGTGGTGCGGCGGCTGATGCACCCATCTATGTTCTCCGGCTTCGGCATCCGCACCCTGGACACAGGCAACGCCGGTTACTGGCCGCTGCGCTACCACGCCGGATCTGTTTGGTCACACGACACCGCGGTGATCCTGCAAGGCATGGCCTCAGCCGGCCATCCGGCCGAGGCCGCGCAGCTCGCGGCGGCGCTGCTGAACGCCGCGGAAGGTTTCGGCTACCGCCTGCCGGAACTGTTCTCCGGCGATACCGCCGAGGAGGGCGGGCCGTTGCCCTACCCGGCATCGTGCCGCCCCCAGGCCTGGGCGGCGGCGTCGGTGGTTCCCGTCATGCTGGCCACCCTCGACCTGAAGCCGCAAGGCTCCGACGGCCTTCCCCTCAGCTCAGCCTCCAGCCCGACGCCGTTCGGCGCCATGCGCGTGGAGGGACTGCGTTCCGGCAAGACGCGTTTCAGCGTGGAGGTCGACGCCGGGGGAAAAGTGACGGTGTTCCCCGCCTGAGACTTTCGGCGGTAAATGGCGGTCTTATTGCGGCGCTGTTTGGCGCCGGGTGTGGCAGACGTCGTCCTCGACTTTTCTTTTTTGGTCCCGAAAGAATGCCCGAGGAGGATTATCGCAAACTGATGAGGCGGCTTCGTGTAGAAGCGGGAACCATTTATTTGGCAACTCCGAGATCTGTCGCCCCCGCACGCATTCGCTCCCGTAAGGCAGACCACGCAGACGACTTCTATCTAAGTGAAGAATTGGCCGCGCCCGCGTCCGAGAAAGGGAACTACGCCTCGACGAGAATCACCAATGTCTCGGGCAGCACGCCGTCATACGCCATTGCCTCGGCCCCGGCCCCGGATTGCATCAGGGCCATGAGGGCATCCATGTCGGGAACGTCCATCAGCACCGCCACTTGCGTCGGGTTCTGAGGGTTGACGAACGTCCGGATGTTAGTGACTCCGAGGGGCCCGAAGACCTCTTCGCGTTTCGGTGAGGCAAGCCAATGATCCTTGTCCTTCACATCGTGGTGGCCGATCACGGTTGGCATAGCGCGTCCTCTCGAAGGGGGCCAGCGGTCCGCAGGCCCACTGAGCAGAACGCTACTGGTCGTTTCCCACCCAAACAAGGCCTTTAGCAACGTGCAAGGCCACATTCAGCTGTTGTCAGGCGAGGTCAGATTCGGGCACCGGAATACGGGATGTGCAGGGGGTCTTTGGTCACTGCGGTGGTCATCTGTGGCATCAACATTGCCGTTCTGGGGTTGTTCATGGTCTTTGAACAGCGCTGGTACCGGCGGAGAATGCGGGCCCGTTGTCGCCCGGAGCCGCGAAAAGCAGGCCCTTCCCGAGCGTGCGAATTCTGCATCGGGGCGTGCGGGTTCAGGGGTGCTGCTGGTTCTGGTCCGGGGTGGCCACCCAGACGGTGCGGGTGGCGCGGGGTTCCAGCTCGATGTTGTCGGGGAACCGTTCCAGCAGGTCTTCCACGGAGTCACGGTCGTCCGCGGTCAGGGCGGTCAGGTGCGAGAAGCGCGCGAACCACTGCTGGGCATACTCCCGTGCCGCCGGGGTCGCGGGTGCGGTTGTCGTCACCTCGGACTGGGTGACGCTGAACCCGGCGCCCTCGATGACCGGTGCCCAGTTCGGGTGATGGTTCCATCCCTCGGCCGCCGCGGCGGTGTGGCAGCGCTGCTCCAGCTGCGCTTCGTGCGGATCGCTGAGGAAGCGGGGCAGGGCGGCGAGCTCGACGACGACCAGGACCCCGCCCGGTGCCAGCGCCCGGCGGACTCCCGACAGGAGCCGCGCGGGGTGGGCGACGTGGTGTAGCGAGGAGGACGCCCACACCAGGTCAATGTGCGCT
>NZ_JBFTKG010000020.1:0-81621 GCF_056395825.1 Arthrobacter sp. 05T47
GCAGGTGATTTCGACCGGGAGTTCGGTGCCGTTGGCACGGCGGCCCGAACCGGTAATAGGGGCGCCGGGGCACGGCGCGGCAGGTGATTTCGACCGGGAGTTCGGTGCCGTTGGCACGGCGGCCCGAACCGGTAAAAGGGGCGCCGGGGCACGGCGCGCCGGGGCTTGCGGCGCCGGGGTTTGCGGTCTTGCCAAGCCCGGCCAGGACGCCGTGGAAATCCTCCCGCGAGGCCTCAGCCAGGAGCATGCTGTGGTCCGCCCCCAGGAGCTGTGCCCGGGAGTAGCCGAAGAGCCGTTCCGCGGCCGCGTTGAGGAAGGAAATGGATCCGTCCGGACCGACCAGCAGGAGCGCGTCCGGGCTGTACTCCAGCAGTTGTTGTGCTAATCCAGCTTCCACGATTTTTGACAGCCCCCCAGGCAATGAATACGGATAGCGGGCGCCTTGCGGAGAACAAGGCGCGCTGCGCTGACTGAATCATAGTCGGTGCGGCCTCCCCGACCGTGATGGGCAGCATGCCGGGACTGAATGTGTCGGCACCAGCCGGCCGCCCCCGGACGCCCTGCTACCCGGGCATTGGGACGCCCTCGAGCTCGGCGATGGCGGCATCCGAATTCCGGACGGACTGCTCCCTGGCGGCCGCGGGTTCCGCGCGGGAGAAGAGGAAGCCCTGCAGGGCGTCGCAGCCGTGGTCCATGAGGTAGCGTGCCTGGGCGGGCGTCTCGATGCCCTCGGCCGTGACCTTCAGGCCCAGGCTGTGGGCCATATGGATCATGGAAGTCAGGATGGGCAGCTTTTCGATGCCGGTCTGCAGCATGGACACGAAGGACTTGTCGATCTTCACCACGTCCACGGGCAGGTCCTGCAGGCGGCCCAACGAGGAATAGCCTGTCCCGAAGTCGTCCAGGGCCACCCGGATGCCGGCCTCGCGCAGGGTCTCGAGCTGGCCGATGACGTGCGAGTGGGCGTCGAAGAACACGCTCTCGGTCACCTCCAGGACCAGCTGGCGCGGGTCCACGCCGCTCCATGCCGCGATGTCCAGGACGCGCTCGGCGAAGTCACGGTGCTGCAGCTGCACGCCGGAGACGTTGACGGCCAGGCTCCGGAACGGGTCCTCGGCCAGCCATGGGGCCAGCTCCGTGCAGCTGCGCCGCAGCACTTCGGCCCCGATCTCCCGGATCAGGCCGCTGCGTTCGGCGGTCTGGATGAAATCGTCCGGCGGGACCAGCGCCCCTTCCCATTCCCAGCGTGCCAGGGCCTCGAACTGCACCACCCCGAGCCGGTCGCTGGAGATGACGGGCTGGTAGTGGACCTTGATCTGCCCCAGCTCCACCGCCCGCCGCAGCCCTGCCGTTAGCTGGGTGCGCTCCAGCAGCGCGGCCAGCATCTCGGGCTGGAAGTGCACGTAGCAGTTCTTGCCGGCCTCCTTGGCCGCGTACATGGCCAGGTCCGCCTGCCGCAGCAGCTCCGAGGACGTCTCCGTTCCGGCGTCGCGCGATGCCACGCCCAGGCTCAGGCCGGGCCGCATGAGCGTTCCCTCGATGGAGACCGGGGCGTTCAGGGTGCTGACCACGCGCTGGGCCACGGTGTCGGCATCCCGGCAGCCGACCAGCAGGACCACGAACTCGTCCCCGCCCAGCCGGGCGACGGTGCCGTGCGGGCCCACGCAGTTCTGGAGCCGGCGGGAGATCTCCACCAGCATCTCGTCGCCGGCGTGATGGCCCAGGACGTCGTTGACTTCCTTGAAGTCGTCCAGGTCCAGGAGCAGCACGTGCACYGGGTCCGGGGTGAGCAGTGCCGCGGCGGCCCGTTCGTTGAAGAGCATCCGGTTGGCCAGTCCCGTGAGCGGGTCCTGGAAGGCCAGTTCCTTGAGCTTGCCGGCCTGCTCGGCCAGTTCCTCCATGGCGCGGCGGGCCTGGTCCTGGGCGCGCCGGCGCGAGGTGATGTCGCGGAAGTTCCAGATCCGTCCCACGATGGTGTCCGCCACCTTCTGCGGGCGCGAGTACAGCTCCACGGTGCGGCCGTCGGTGAACTCCAGGACGTCGTGGCTCTGCATCAGGCTGTCCGCGTAGAGCGCTGAGACTTTTTCCAGGAAGTAGTCGGGGTCCACCAGCTGGTCCGCGATGAACCGCACCAGGGCGTTGGGGTCCTCGGCCGCGACGAGTTCCGGCGGCATGCCCCACAGCTTCAGGTACTGGTCGTTGATCCCGGTGATCAGGCCCTCGCTGGAGACCACCACGATTCCGTCCGACGTCGATTCCAGCGTGGCGTCCAGGAGTGAGACGGCCAGCCGCCGGCCGGAGTCGGCGTCGTTGCGGTGCTCGGCGTCGCGGACGGCTACCGCCATGGCGGTGCCGCCGTCGACGCTCACCAGTGAGCAGGTAATCTCGACGGCGAGTTCGGAGCCGTCCCGGTGCAGTGCGACGGCGGCAAACGGCCGGCTTCCGGCCCGGCTCTTGCGGCCCAGGCGGCCAAAGACACGGAGGAAGCCGCCGCGGGATTCCTCGGTGAGCAGGATGGTGTGCGGGACGCCGAGGAGATCCTGGCGGGGATAGCCGAAGAGCCGTTCCGCCGCCGAATTCACGAAGGCGATGGTCCCGTCCGCGGTCAGCAGCAGAAACGCATCCGGACCCTGTTCCAGCAGGTCTTCACCAAATCCAGTTCCCACGACGATACCGGCCCCCAAGCAACGGAAGTTCATAGAGCGATGATGGTCCCGGCTCAGACGCCCGGATCAATGCGTTTCCTGAATCATAGGGTCCTTCGGCCCGGTGTCCAGCACATCGGCTACGGAACTTTGCGGGTCACCGGTTGCCAGGCACCCGATCGCCCCGCAGCGCGGCGATGGCCCGGGCCGCCCGGTCCAGCGCCGGCGGGAGCGCGGTCTCCGGCTGGGGGCCGGAAAAGAGGAAGCCCTGGAGGGAGTCGCAGTCCAGGTTCATCAGGTAGCCGGCCTGGGCGGCCGTTTCCACGCCCTCGGCCGTGACAGTCAGCCCCAGCCCGTGGGCCATGGCGATCATGGCGTTCAGGATGGGCAGGTGTTCCGTGCCGGTGTTGATCATGGCCACGAACGACTGATCGATCTTCAGCGTGTCCACGGGCAGCCCCTGCAGGCGCCCCAGAGAGGAGAAGCCGGTGCCGAAGTCGTCCAGCGCCACGCGGACGCCGGCCGTGCGCAGGCTCGTCAGTTGCTGGATCACGTGGCAGTCGTCGTCGAAAAAGACGCTCTCGGTGACTTCCAGGACCAGCTGGCCCGGGTCCACACCGCAGGATTCCGTCACCGCCAGGACCAGCTCGGCGAAGTCCYYGTGCTGCAGCTGSACMCCGGAGACGTTCACGGCCAGGGACCGGGAGGCGTCCTCTTCCAGCCAGGGCTTGAGCTCGGTGCAGCCGCGCAGCAGCACCTCGGTGCCGATCTCGACAATGAGGCCGCTGCGTTCSGCCGCCGGAATGAAGTGCTGGGGCGGGACCAGGACACCGTCGCGGACCCAGCGGGCCAGGGCCTCGACCTCGGTCACRGTCCCGCGGCCGGCGGAGACGATCGGCTGGTAGTGCACSGCGATCTGCCCGTTGTCCACGGCGAGCCGCAGGCCGGCCTCGAGGTCGTTGCGGTCCACGAGGGCCTTCATCATCTCGGGCCGGAAGCGCATGTACCGGTTCTTGCCGGCGGCCTTGGCGGCATACATCGCGACGTCGGCRCGGCGCAGGAGCTCGGAGGCGTCCACGTCTTCGCCGCTGATCGACGCAACGCCCAGGCTGAGGCTCGGCCGCAGCATCGTGCCATCAATCCACACCGGGACGCGCAGCGAATCGACGATCCGGGCGGCAACCGTCTCGGGCTCCGGCGAGTTGACCAGGAGCACCACGAATTCRTCGCCGCCCAGCCGGGCCACGACGTCGTTCGGCCGGACACAAGCGCGCAGCCGCCGCCCGACCTCGATSAGCATCTGGTCCCCGGCGTGGTGGCCSCGGAGGTCGTTGACTTCCTTGAAGTCGTCCAGGTCCAGSAGCAGSACATCCACGGTGGTGCCGCGCGCGCCCGCGAGGGCGCCGGCGAGGCGGTCGTTGAACAGCTGGCGGTTGGACAGCCCGGTCAAGCCATCCCGGAACGCCAGCGACGTGAGCTGGGCGGATTGTTCGGCAAGGTCTGCCATGGCCCGGGTGATCCGGTCCTGCGCAACCTTGGCCGCGGTCACGTCGCGGAAGCTCCACACCCGYCCGACCACCTGCTCCGCGACCTTCTGSGGGCGCGAATAGCGTTCAAAGGTCCGGCCGTCGCGGAATTCGAGGTTGTCGTGGCTCTCCGCGGCGGGATCGGCGTAGAGGGCCTCCACCTTCTCGACGAACTTCGCCGGATCCCGCARCTGGTCCAGGACGAAGCCCATGACGGCCTCATCGTCCCCGGTGGCGAGCATTTCTCGCGGRATGCCCCACATGGTGAGGAACTGGTTGTTCACGCCGGCGATCTCGCCCGCGCTGCTGACCACCAGGATGCCGTCGGCAGTGGATTCGAGTGTCGCGCTCAGCAGCGACATGGCCTCGCGGAGGCTGTCATCGTTCTCGGGCCGGTGCGAGGTGTCCCGCACCGCGGCGATCATGCTCACAGCGCCATGACCGGTGCCGTCACTGGTGCCTGCACCGTTGACCGCGCCGGTGACGGCGCCGGTGATGAAAATGGATCCGGCCACTTCGGCCCGGAATTCCGTGCCGTCCCGCCGCAGCCCGTAGGCCTCCACGGGGGCGGTGTCAGCGTCACCGGCGTCAGCGTCGGCGTCGGGCGCTTGGTGGAGGTGCGCGTCGCGGCGGAGGTTGAAGAACAGCCGCTGGACCCCGTTCCGGTAGCCCTCGGCCAGGAGGATGCGGTGGTCCGAGCCCACGAGCTCCCCGCGGGAGTACCCGAACATGCGCTCCGTGGCGGCGTTGACCATCCGGATGGTGCCGTCCTCGGCCACCACCAGGAGGGCGTCGGGGCTGGATTCCACCAGGTCCGCGTAGCCCGGGGCTGTGCCTGAGACCGCGCCTGAGACCGTGCCTGGGACCGTGCCTGGGACCGTGCCTGAGACCGTTCCGGAGGCTTCCTCGGGGTACGACGGCGCGCTCACCCGGCTACCGCCGTGCGAACTTGAGACCACCAACAAGACATTTAGGACCCTCCCATCCCGAAATCATAAGCGCCCTGAGGGTATCCGCGGTGCCAAACACGGGGGCGGTTCCGGGTCCGGSGCCGCGGGAAGGACTAAGAGCCCCGTTGCTCTGTCACCTAGGGTGCCCAAAACCCCTGTTTGGCAGCCGTAAGTGACAGGGCAACGAGGGGAGAGGGGCCGACAGCGGGGTCACTGATCACGGCCTGGTAGTGGGCAACGAGTTCGGTGCCGAGGGCGGACCACGTCCTGCCCTGGACCGAGGCGTGCGCRGCTGCGGCGAACGCGCGGCGCTTGGCGTCGTCGCCCATCAGGTCCATCACCCGGGCACGCAGCGCGGCGAGGTCGCCGGGCTCGTACAGCCAGCCGGTCCGGGAATTCTCCACGAGGTCCAGAGGCCCGCCGCGGCCCGTGGCAACCACCGGAACGCCGGATGCCATGGCCTCCTGGATGGTCTGGCAAAAGGTCTCGAACTCGCCGGGATGGACGAAGAGATCGAAGGAGGCCACCACCCGGGCGAGGTCATCGCCGCCAAGGAMCCCGGTAAAGACCGCCTGCGGCAGGGCAGCCTCCAGGGCGGCCCGCTGGGGCCCGTCGCCCACGATCACCAACCGCGTGCCGGGGACGTCGGCCAGCACCGCCAGGTCCTCCACCTGCTTCTCGGCCGCCAGCCGGCCCACGTAGCCGATGAGGCGCTCGCCGCCGGGCGCCACGGAAGCGCGCCACCCGGCGTCGCGCTTTGCGGGGTTGAACCGCCGCGTGTCCACGCCGCGCCGCCACATGTCCACGCGCGGAATGCCGCGGCCGCGGAGCTGGTTGAGCGCGAAAGTGGAGGGGACCAGGGTGCGGGAAGCCAGCAGGTGGATCTGGTCCACCCGGTTCCAGGCCCAGTTCTCCAGGAAGGGGACGCCGTAGCGCCCCGCGTAGCCGGGGACCTCGGTCTGGTAGATGGCCACGGTGGGGATTCCGAGCTGGTGGGCGGCCTGTGCTGCCCGCCAGCCGAGCACGAACGGGGACGCGAGGTGGACGACGTCGGGCGCGTAATCGGCAAGGATTCGCTTGACCCGATACACACCGCCCATCGCCACGCGCACGTTCGCATAGCCGGCCAGCGGGACGGAGGGGAGCCTGTGGACGTGGGCCCCGTAGACCTCGTCCGGGGCGTCAGTGACCTGCGTGGACGGCGCGATCACCAGCACCTCGTCCCCGCGCTCCTGCAGATGCTCCAGCACGCGCAGGATGGAGTGGGTGACCCCGTTCATGAGCGGCAGGAATGATTCGGCGACGATTGCGATCCTCACACCTCCACGGTGCGGGCGGCGGCTTGCGGCGCGGGGGAGCAGGCGTGACCGGCAGGGGAAGAGTGGGTTAACAGGTAGGCGCGGTCAGGCGGGAACTGATGTGAGGGCGTAGAAGGCTAAGGCCATGGGTCCACAGTGCGCACCCGACGAAGCAGCGGTGCCGGACGGCATGACGAAAGGAGGACTTACAGCGGGTCGGGCCAGTTGCCGACCGGGAGGCGGGCCATGCCGCGCTCGCGCATATTGCCTTCCATCTGAAAATACCTCCAGAGGCTACGGAACTTCAGAATACGCCCGTCGCCTCCCAGCGTCCAGAGGTCAGCCGGGCCTGAGGACGTCCGGTAGTTCGTCGACATACACGGTCTGCGGCGGCTCAAAATAGATCACCAGGACCTGCTCGCCCACGGCAAAGACGCTGCTCTTGTCGAAGGGGTGTGCATGGAAAGCGCTGGTTCCGCCGCGGACGGGCAGCATGACCTCGCCGATGGTTCCCGGGCCGATCCGTCCCGTCACGCGTCCAATCTTTCCGGTCAGGCTCCGGTCAACATCCTTGTGCATCAGATTCCCTGTACCCCCGCACGCATCCCCGCCCTAGGCCCCCGGAGTTTCCTGAGTTTTGGGATCGCGTTTGGCGGTGCTCCGGGTGTTCTTGAGCGCGGTGGAGAGCGCCGGAAGGTAATCGCCCACCTGTGCCAAAACCCCGCCGATCATCCGGTTGACCCCGTCGCCGCCGTTCAGGACGGTCATCTGGCCGACGTGCGCAAACGGCTCGGCGGCCGCCGCCACGATTGCCGGCATGTTCTCGGCGAGCTGCTGGGCGATGACGGCGTCCTGGTTGGTTCCGAGGGCCTCGGCGCGGGCCCTGATGCCCTCTGCCTCGGCCAGGGCCTTGGCCTTGATGGCCGAGGCGGCGGCATCGCCGCGGGCCTTCGTGGCGGCTGCCTCGGCCTCGCCGGTGACCTTGGTGGCGCCGGCTGCTGCCGCTGCCGCCGTCGCGTTCGCCTGGGCCTGCACCTCCGTGCGCCGGGCGTTGGCCGTGGCCTCGAGCTCTGTACGCCGGGCCAGCGCCTCGGCCGCGCTGATATCCGCCGATTTCTGGCCCTCGGCGTCGGTGCGCTTGGCGTAGGCCCTCGCGTCCGCAGGCTTGCGGACGCTGGTCTGCAGCTTCTGCTCTTCCCGGTCGGCCTCGAGCTTGGCCACTTCGGTTTCCTGGACCACCACCTGCTGGCGCGCCGTCGCGTCCGCCAGCGGACCGGCCTGGGCCGCGTTCGCCTTGGCGCGCTCGGCATTGGCAAGCGCCACGGACTGCCGAATCGCGGACACGCTCCGGGCGTCGGCAATCAGGGCCTCGGCCTCCGCTTCCTTTTCCGCGGCCTCGCGGTTCCGGGTGGCCTCGGCGATGCGCGCCTCCATCTTGACCATGGCAATGTGGGGCTTGGCGATGTTCTGGATATAGCCCGTGGGGTCCTGGAGGTCCTTGATCTGCAACGAGTCGACCACCAGGCCCAGCTTCTCCATTTCGACGCCGCTGGCGCTGCGGACCTGGGAGGCCAGCTTGTCCCGCTCGCGGATGATTTCCTCGACCGTCATGCTGCCGATGATCGAGCGCAGGTGGCCTTCGAAGACGTTGTACACCTGGCTTTCCATCTTGGGCTGCTGGCCCAGGAAGCGCCGCGCGGCGTTGGCAATGAACGGCGGGGCATCCCCGATCTTGTAGATGACCACGCCGTCGACAATCACCTGGATGCCCTGGGAGGTCACGCAGGAGACCTTGAGCTCGGTCTCATTCAGCGTCAGGGACAGCGGCCGCACCGTCTGGAGACCCGGCAGCACCAGGGCCCCCTTGCCCGTGACAATCTTGAAATCCATCCCCTCCCGGGTTTCCAGCGTGCCGCGCGTCAACCCGGAGATGATGAGGGCCTCGTTCGGTTCCGCCACCTTCCACATCAGTTTTGTTGCCACCCAGATGACGCCGACGACGGCGACCGCCCCCAGAATGATCGAAATGAGCGGATACAAAAATGACAAGTCCGGCATAACCAGGTCCTTTCACGGCGGTGGAAAAAGGTATTAAGCAAAGCCCCAAACGATGCTGCTGGTAGTCCACGGCCGGCCCGGAGGCAGGAATTCCCACGCCGCCCAGCCAGCTGTTGTACACAGTCTGTGGTGCTGCATGCCGGGAAGTCCAGCAATTCGACGGTGTCCGTGGATGCGCCCATGTGCCGCCGGGTGCCTAAAGCCCCTGTTGGGGCGGCCGACGGCGTGCCAGCGTGGGGATCGGGTGCGTCTGGCGTGCGCACCCGCGAAAGGGTGATGCGGGATGGGCGGCTCTCCTCTCGGGATGACACGGACCCCTGGAATCGCGTTGGATATCTGGCGGGCCGAGCGGGCCAGCCAGGACGCCATTGCCCGCCGGCAACGGGACCGGCTCGGCGCGCTGATTGACTACGCCCGGTCCGCCTCGCCGTTCTACCGCCGCCTGTACCGGGACGTGCCGGGGACGGTCACGGATCTGGCCACGCACTTAGGGGAGCTGCCGCCGGTGGGCAAGCGCGAGCTCATGGACAACTTCGACGACTGGGTGACCGACCCGCACATCACCCTCGCCGGCCTAAAAGCAGACCTCCTTGGCGACGCCTCGCGCGTCGGCGGCTTCTACCGCGGTCAGTACCTCGTCATGACGACCTCCGGGTCCACCGGGGAACCCGCGGTCCTGGTCCATGACCGGAACTCGTTGCAGGTGGCGAACTTCCTCGCCCGGATCCGCGAAAGGCGTACCCTGCTGAGCGCTGCGGAGGCCCGTGCCTTCCTGCGCCGCGGGTTGCGCGCCGCGGCGATGATTGCGGACGGGGACCACTTTGCCGGCGTGGTCCTGACGGAAACCGCGCGGCGTCGCAGCCAGCGCATCGCCCGCAGGGTCCGCGTGTTCTCCGTGCTCCGGCCGCTCCCGGAACTCGTGGCCGAGCTCAATGACTTCCAGCCGACCATGCTCTACGGGTATCCCAGCGCCATGGTGCAGTTGGCGGCAGAGGCAAGGGCTGGACGGCTCAGAATCCATCCGATCCTGGCAATCGCATCCGGCGAGGCTCTGCCGGCCGATGCCGCGGCAGGCATCGAAGCGGCCCTTGGTTGCCGTGTCAGCCTGAGATACCTCGCCTCAGAAGTGCCGGCCCTGACCAGCCGTTGCCGGCAGGGGCTGTTCCATGTCAACGCCGACTGGCACATCGTGGAGCCGGTGGACGCGGAGTACCAGCCCGTTCCGGACGGGGAACTCTCTCAGACGGTGCTGGTCACCAACCTGGCCAACCGGGTCCAGCCGCTGATCCGGTACAACCTCGGCGACCGCGTGCAGGTTGTTCCGGGCCCGTGTGCTTGCGGCAGCCCGTTTCCCGCGCTCCGTGTCGAAGGCCGCAGCGGCGACGTGCTGACGTTCGCGGCCGCCTGCGGGGCCGTGGTGGATGGGGCAGCGAAAGACGGGGCAGATTTGGACGCAACGGTTTTGGACGGGGCCGCGACGGCCGGGGCAGTGGTGACGGTGCTGCCGTTGGCGTTGGGTACGGTGATCGAGGAGACCGCCGGCGTCCGCCGGTTCCAGGCGATCCGCACCGGGCCGAGGTCGCTCACCGTGCGGCTGGAGCTCTGGCCGGATGCCGGGACGGGCGACGTGCGGGCGGCGGTGGGGGAGCGCCTGGGGGCGTTCTTCGCGGCCCAGGGCGCCGACGGCGTCGACGTCCAGTTTGCCGACGAGCCGCCCCGGCCGGACCGCAGCGGCAAGTTCCGCGAGGTGTGGTCTGCCTGAGAATGCACCTGCTGGTGGTGCCGGCGCCGTGTTAGTGCTGGCGCCGCTGTTAGTGCTGGTTGAGGATCCGCCGCGCGTCCCGCTGGGCCTGGAGCTCCTTGGAGGTCAGCGTCTGCCCGGTAAGGTACCCGGCGGCGGCCATGGCCCGGCGCAGCTCCGCGACCGTGCGCGGGGTGGTCACCCCGAAATGCGCCATGGCATGGCAGTTGGCACACAGCGGCACGAGGTCGGTGACTGGATCCAGTTCATAGGCGCCGCCAAGTTGTGACACCGGGACCAGGTGATGGACCGGAATGAAGTCCTTGCCGATGTCCCCGTAGGCGATTTCAAAGGAGAACCCGCACGCGGCGCAGCTGGTCCCGTGATGGGCGACGCAGGCCCGGCGCGCGTCCGGGCTGTGCTCATACCGGTTCACCTCGACGCGGCTGACCGCCGCCGCCGGGACGGTGCCGGGCACGGGCTGGGTGGGATCGGTACCCGGCTGCGGGCCGAATTCGCTCCAAAGGGACCGCAGCAGGGGCTCGGCAGAGGGGCCGACGGCGAGGGCGGACCCGTGCAGCGCTTCCCAGTCGAGGCCGGGCACTAACTCCTCGAGGATCCCGGGCTGGATCTGGTCCCCGGCCGGCAGCAGGGCGTCAAAGGCCACACGGACGCAGAGCGGGGAACCGGCCGGCGCGGCGCTCGCGGTCTGCGGTGGTTGCGCGTTCTGCGGTGGTTGCAGACGGGGCGCCGGCCGCTCCGAGACGATCACGCCGTGGCCGATCAGGCCCTGCCCGTGGCGGCCCTGGAGCACGAGCCACGCCTCCGCGCCGCAGACGGCGGACTCGGCCCCGACGTCCGCAGGGACCCAGGCATCCGCAATGCCGTCGCCGCCACCGGCCACGCCGTCGCGCAATTCAGTACCGATTCCGAACCCGGTCCCGACCTCCCAGTCGGTCAGGAACCGGCCGGTCTCGGCGACCTCTTCCAGGACGGCCGGGTAGGTCCAATCGTTCCATTCGTCGGGGTTCCAGACGAGGATGATGGCTGTCATCTGCTCATTGTCGCAGTGACTTTTGCCAAAGTGTCACGGAGAGTGTTGCGGAGATTGTGGTCGAGCCCGCCGCGGCGTCAGCCCAAACTGCCCGGACTGCCCGCGGCATGGTTCAGGGGTCCTGTCGGCCCGGTCTGGCAGGTGGCGTTGAGGGTGTCCTCCGCGACGGACTCCATTTGGTGCAGGATGCGGGTGTCTCCGGGCTGGAGCGGATGGGGCGGGTAGGCCACGGCCATGGTGAGCTGCCGGGTTCCGTCCGCGCTGGTCATGGTGATGGTGCCGTAGCCGGGCACGTCACCGGGATGGCCGTAGTAGAAGTTGTTCGTGCACAGATCGTTCCACCGGACCACGCCGAGTCCGTACCGGGCGTACAGCGGGCTTTCCATCTCGGTGATGGTCTCCGGCTTGAGCAGCCGGTTCTGCATCAGGGCGCGGTAGAACGTATTGACGTCCGCCACGGAGGACACCATGCCCCCGGCGGCGTTGTCGATCTGGGCGGCCGGGTAGGTGACGTCGAGTTGCTTGGAATCCAGTGCGATGTAGCCGTGGACCATGGTCGCCGGTGCGGGCCCCTCCGCCGTCATTTTGGTTCCGGTCAACCCGAGCGGCTCGATGATGTCGGTGCTGATGACCTCGCCGATCCGCCGGCCGCTCAGGCGCTCGACGATCAGGGCCAGGGCAATGTAGTTCGAGTTGGAGTACTCAAATCCCTGGGCCAGCTTGGCCTGCCAGGAAATCCGGCCTGCCATGGCCAGCAGGTCTGGCAGGCTCACCTTGGTGGTGAGGGCCTCCCGGACCGTGGCGGGATCGAACAGGGGCCCGTCCACGGACGGCATGCCGGAGCGGTGCTGCAGCAGCTGGCGGACGGTGACAGGTCCCGGCGGGTGCATTACCCTGTCGAACTCCGGCAGGTACGTGCTGACCGGTGCCTCGAGCTGCAGCCGGCCTTCTTCGACCAGTTTCAGCACGCAGACCGCCACCATGGATTTGGTGATGCCGCCAATGTGGACGGGGTCCGTGATCTCGGCCAGGGGACGGTCCTCCAGGTTTCGCACGCCGTATGCCGCGGACCACTCGTCCGCGCCCACCCGGATCTGGACGAGCACGGCCGGGGCACCGTCGTCGAGCAATCTCTTACTGAAGTCTTCGAGCATGCTCCGGTAGCCGGAATCCGGCGAGACCTGCTGCGCCGGAGGTTCGGGCCCGGGGCTGCAGCCGCTCAGCGCCATGATGAGCGCGACGACGGCGACCGCGGCCGTGAGCCGGCCGGATGAAGAGCGAATCCAAGCCACCGACATGGCAGTCCTTCTTGCAGGTCGGGTCTGTGATCGGGGGAGGAGGATGCCCCTGGCCGGGCACAATCCTGACCCTTGCGATGCTCCTCAGGCAGGCGGCCGGTGACTAGAGCCATAAGTCACAGGGTCAGAGGACGGGGTCAGCCGGCAGGATCAGCCGGCGGCGCCGGCGGCTGCCGGCGCGCCCGCGACCACAGGGTGGTCGCGGTGCAGGTTCCCGAGGGCTGAGGCGCCAAGCGGCGACCCCAGCTCCTCGAAGAACTCCACATTGGCACGCACGTAATCGGCCCACTCATCCGGGACATCGTCCGAGTAGTAGATCGCCTCGACCGGGCACACGGGATCGCAGGCGCCGCAGTCCACGCATTCGGACGGGTGGATGTAGAGCGAGCGCTCGCCCTCATAGATGCAGTCCACCGGGCACTCGTCGATGCAGGCCTTGTCCTTCACATCCACACAGGGCTGCGCGATCACGTACGTCATGGCTGGCTACACGCCCGTGTAGACGGTCTTGCCCCACGTGAAGAAGTCCAGCGCGGACTTCCCCTGTTCGCGGAACGTGTTGGTGGAAGAGTCCTTGACGCCGCCGAACGGCACGTTCAGGTCCAGGCCCGCCGTCGGACGGTTGACCTTGATGACCCCGGCCTGGGCGCGGGCCGCGAAGTCCGTGGCAAAGGCCAGCGAGTCGGTGCAGATCCCGGCGGTGAGGCCGTAGCGGGAATCGTTGATCGCGGCGAGCCCGGCCTCATAGTCCGGGACCTCGAGGACGGCCACCACGGGTCCGAAGATCTCTTCGGTCACGGCGGCGTCGTCGAAGGGCAGGTCGGTGAGGATGGCGGCCGGGAAGCGGAACCCGGCGTCCGTGCCGCCGTCGTGCTCAYCGTGCAGCAGCGTGGCGCCGCGTTCGACGGCGGTGCGCACCGCGGCCTGGTTCTGTTCGAACTGCTGGCTGCTCACGACGGCGCCCATCTTTGCACCCTCGAGGCCGTCGCCGGCGGTGTACTGCGCGGCTTCCTCGGTGAGGGCGGCCAGGAATTCCTCGCGGACGCCCGGCGTGACGTAGACGCGGGACGTGGCGGTGCAGGCCTGGCCGGTCAGGCCGAACGCGCCGGCGGCGACCACCTGCGCGGCCTTGCGGGGATCGGCGTCGTCCAGGACCAGGACGCCGTTCTTGCCGCCCATTTCCAGCTGGACCCGGGCGCGGCGGGCGTTGAGGATCTCCTGCAGGCCGAGGCCCACCTTGGTGGAGCCGGTGAAGGAAAGGCCGGCGATGCGCGGATCGCGGGCCAGGGCGTCGCCCACCACGCGGCCCTTGCCGTGGACCACGTTGAACACGCCGGCGGGCAGACCGGCGTCCTGCAGGGCGCGGGCCAGGTGCGTTGCGGAGAGCGGGGTGAGCTCGGCCGGCTTGATGACCACGGCGTTGCCGCTGATCAGCGCCGGGGCGGACTTCCAGGCCGGGATGGCGATGGGGAAATTCCAGGGCGTGATGAGTGCGACGACGCCGAGCGGCTCGCGGCGGGTGGTGATGGTGGTGTCCGGCAGGCCGCTGGGCAGCACCTCGCCGGTGGCGGCCCAGCCGAGGGAGCCGAAGAAGCGCAGCACGTCGGAGGCGCGCTTGACCTCGCCCTTGGCCTCAGCCAGGGTCTTGCCCTCTTCGCGGACGAGGTCCCCGGCGATGGCGGCCTGGCGGTCCAGGAGGAGGTCGCCGGCGGCCATGAGGATGGCGCCGCGTGCCGGGGCGGGCATGGCGGCCCAGGCCGGCTGGGCAGCGGTGGCGGCGCTGATCGCGGCGTCGACGTCCTCGGCGGTGCCGCTGGGGGAGAGGGCGGCGAGCTCGCCGGGGCGGGCCGGGTTCATCCGCTCCGTGTCCCCTTCGCCGAGCCATTGGCCGTTGATGAGGTGCCGGGCGGTGATGAGGTCGCGCTCAGTTGCAGTGGAGAGGTCTGTGGCGGTGGAAGTCATGGGGCGTTCCTTCGGGGAGTCGGAGCAGGGTGTGTGCGGTGGTGGCCGCTGTTCAGAGAGGGCGGTTAGAGCCCGCGGATCAGGCCGCCGTCGCAGCGCAGTGCCACGCCGGTGATGTAGGACGCCGGGGCGCTGCAGAGGAACGCGGCGGCGGCGCCGAATTCCTCGGGTTCGCCGTAGCGGCGGGCGGGGATGGTCTTGCGGGATTCGAGCTGGATTTCCTCGGGCGTGGTGCCGCGCCGCTTGGCCGCGGCCTGGTCCAGCTCCGCCACCCTGTCTGTCGCGATGCGTCCGGGCAGGAGCATGTTGACCGTGACGGCGTCCAGGGCCACCTCGGCGGCGAGGGTCTTGAGGTAGCCGGCCAGTGCCGCGCGGCCGGTGTTGGAGACGGCCAGGTTGGGCAGGGGTGCCACGACGCCGCTCGAGCCGACGGCCAGGATCCGTCCCCAGCGCCGCTCCCGCATGCCGGGCAGGATGTGCGAGACCAGGGCGTGGTGCGGCTTGACCAGTTGTTCGAACGCCGCGGCGATGTCATCGGCGCCAAGCGTGGCGGCCGCGCCGGGCTTCGGGCCGGGACCGTTGAGGACCAGGATGTCGATGGGTCCGAGTTCCGCGACTGTCTGTTCGACGGCGGCGGCCACGCCTTCCGCCGTGCTGAGGTCGGCCTCGATGGCGACGGCGCCCGGCCCGTAGGCGTCCGTCAGTTCGGCGACGATCTCCTTGGCGCGCACCTGGCGCCGGCCGGTGATGGCCACCCGGACGCCTTCGGCGGCGAGGGCCCGGGCGATGGCGAGGCCGAGTCCGCCGGTGGAGGCGGCCACGAAGGCGGTCTTCCCGCTGATTCCGAGATCCATCAGTTGCTCACAGCTGTCGTGAGTGCCGGCGTCGTTGTCGCGCCGGATTCCAGGGCCTGGGCCGCCTCGGCGAGGTGGGCCAGCAGGGCCGGCCGGAGGACTTCCGGGAACGGCGAGGCCGGGGTCCGGACTCCGGGGTCGGCGATGAGTCCGCGCCGGTGCAGGCATTCCTTGCGGATTGCCAGTGCGATCCGTGCCTGCTGTTCGAAGTTGATGAGCGGCAGGTAGGGCAGCAGGGCATCGCGGGCGGCCTCGTAGCCGTCCTTCTGCCAGGCCCGCACGCAGGCGATGAGCGCTTCGGGGTAGGAGAAACCGGTCATTGCACCGGCGGCGCCGGCCATGAGCTCGTCCAACAGCCCCTGGCCGCCGAGGCCGCCGAACACGGAGACGTCGAGGGCGGCGGTCAGTTGTCCGATCGACACGGACGTGGGCGGTGCCTCGGCCTTGACCGCGATGACGAAGCTGCAGGCCTGGACCACGGTGATGAGGGACTGGGCGGTGATGCTGACGCCGCTGGCGAGCGGGTAGTCCTGCAGGACGACGTTGGCGCCGGTGGCCCGGTGGATGGCGTCCAGATGCCGGATCACCGTGTCTGCCCGCGGCGAGTTGGCCTGGACCATCACGGCGGCCAGGCGCTCGCCGGCGATGGCCTGGGCGGCGAGGATTTCCTCGATGGCCGGCCGGGTGGCCAGTGCCGTCACGCCCACTACCAGCGGCAGTCCCGTGCATTCGACGGCGGTTTCCAGGACCTGTGCGCGTTCTCCGGAGGTGAGCGCGGCGGCTTCGCCGAAGACGCCCAGGACCGTCAGGCCGGTGGCGCCGATGGCCTCGTAGCGTTCCACGAGTCCGGCCAGGCTGTCCAGGTCCACGTCCAGGCTGCTGCCTTGGAATGGTGTGGCGACGACGCCCCACACTCCGGGTGTCAGTGACTCCCGCATTGGTTTCTCCTTCTAAGCTCTTGTTTGCTCTTCGAGCGGCTGAATATGAGTATCAGGCGGGAACGGCTAGCGTCCCTTTCTCTAATGTCCGGGCCAGACCGGCGGACGCTTTTCCTGGAAGGCGCGGACGCCCTCGGCGGAGTCCGCGCTGTCCAGCGCCGCCATGAGGGCCGGGAGCCGGAGCCCGCGGGCCTCGGTCGCGGTCAGGTGCGCGGTCTGCGTGACCATCTGCTTCACTGCCCGGACGGAGGTGGGCGCGCAGGCGAGGATCTGGTCCACCCAGCGCTGCACCGCGGCGTCGAGCTCCTCCGCGGGGACCACCTCGTTGACCAGGCCCATGGACTGCATCTCGGCGGCCTCGGCCTTCCGCCCGGTGAGGAGCATGCCCATCGCCTGGGTGTACGGGATCCGGCGCACCAGCTGGTGGATGCCGCCGTCGAGCGCCAGACGCCCCACCCGCGGTTCCGTCAGCCCGAACCGGGCCGTGTCCGCGGCGACCACGATGTCCGCGCCGAGCACGATCTCCATGCCGCCGCCCAGGGCGTAGCCGTTGACCCGGGCGATCACCGGGATGTCCAGGCTGGTGCGCAGGCTGAGGCCGCCGAAACCGTTCGGGTCCAGGCCGGCCCAGTATTCGAGTCCGGTCTTGTCCACGGCGGAGGCCGACATGTCAGCCCCGACGCAGAACGCGCGGGTGCCGGCGCCGGTGATGACGACGGCGCGGACGTCCGGATCGGCCTCGAGCTGGTCCCAGATCTCGTTGAGCCGGGCCTGGGCGCCGCCGTCGACGGCGTTGAGCACGTGCTGGCGGTCGATGACCACGGTGGCGACGTGGTTCTCGATGGTCAGGGTGACCTGGTCCACCGCCGCGGGAGCTGCCTGGGCGGCCTCTGACACGGCGGTCACCGGAGCACCCCCAGCTGCTGCAGGCGCTCGATGGTCTCGGCGTCGAACCCGTTCTCGAGCAGCACCTCGACGTTGTGCTCGCCCAGCCGCGGGGCCACCCGCCGGATGGTGGGCGGGGTGGCGGAGAGCCGGATGGGTGCGTTGAGCATTTTCACGGTGCCGACGCCGGGGTGTTCGGCCTCGACGATCATGCCGTTGGCGTGGGTCTGCGCGTCGGCGAGGGTCTGCTCCAGGGTGTGCACGGGGGCGTTGAGCAGTCCCTTGTCCTCCAGCTGGCCGGTCCAGTACTCGGTGGTGTTGGTGGCGATGCGCTCGCGGAAGATCGCCTGCAGTGCCGGCTTGTTCTCGAACTGCTGCTCCAGGTTGGCGAACTCCGGCCGCTGCGTGAGGTCCTCGTCCAGGCCCAGGGCCTCCGAGATCCGGGCCAGCGGGTCCGGGGTGAAGCCGCCCACCATGCAGACGGCGCCGTCGGTGGTTTCAAAGACGCCGCTGAGCGGCATGGCGCCCCAGTTGACCTCGTAGCCGCGGTTGAGCTGCATGCAGGCCTCCTGCATCTGCAGGTGCAGCATGGAGTCGTACATTGTCACCTCCACCTTCTGCCCGACGCCGGCGGACTCCCGGGTGCGCAGCGCCAGCAGGATGCCCTGCATGAGGTGCATGCCCGTGATGTAGTCGCACAGCGTGGTGGGGTAGATCGAGGGCTTCATGTCGTCCGACTCGCGCCGCCACATGACACCGGAGTAGGCCTGCGCGATCGCGTCCTGGCCGCCCTTGTGCGAGTAGGGGCCCTCGGGGCCGAAGCCCGTACCCGAGGCCCAGATGATGCCCGGGTTCTGCTCCTTGAGGTCCTCGTAGCCGAAGCCCATCCGCTCCATCACGCCGGAGCGGAAGTTGCTGACCACCACGTCGGCGTCGGCGAGCAGGCGGCGGAGCACGTCCTTGCCGTCCTCGGTGCGGGTGTCCACGGAGATGCTGCGCTTGTTCCGGTTGATGGACAGGAAGATCGGATTGTCCTGGCCGTCCTTGTCCGGGAAGGAGTTGCGGGAGATGTCCCCGGCGCCCGGGCGCTCCACCTTGATGATGTCCGCGCCGTAGTCGCCCAGCAGCTGGGTGCAGGACGGGCCCATGAACACCTGGGTGAAGTCCACGATCTTGATTCCATCGAGCGGCAGCGGGGTGCCAGCAGATTCACCGGCGGCGGCGGGCGCCGCCGTCGTGGCAGTTGTTGTGCCTGACAGCAGGTCGTCGATGACGGTGCTCATGCCCCTACCACCGCGTCTACGTCGAGGGTGGCGTTCGACGACGGGACGTCGCCCGGGTCAGCGCCGTGCCGGCGCATGCCCTGCTGGATGTCCAGCGCGGAGACGTCGCGGACGAGGGTACCGTTCTGGATCGCCAGCGCGGCGGCGACGCCGACGGCCTGGCCCATGGCCATGCAGGGCGGGATCTCGCGGGACATCTTCTGCGCCTCGGGGGTGGCGGAGTAGTGGCGGCCGGCAACCAGGAGCTGGTCGACTTCCTTGGGCAGCAGCGAGCGGAAGGGGTAGTAGTAGTCGCGGCCGCGGGCAACGGTGTCCGCGAAGTGGCGACGGGAGGTGACATCGTCCTTGGTCATGACGTACTCGCCCTCGAGCAGGCGGGTCTGGCGGACGCCCATCTGGGATGCGACGTCGAGCATGTAGCAGTTCTCGAAGCCGGGCAGGTTGGCGCGGACGTAGTCCACGGCCTCGGTGATGCGGTCGCGGGCGGCGAATTCGGCGGCGGTCATGTCTGCCGGGTCGACGCCGTCGAAGCCTGTCATGTGGGGTGCGTTGCACCAGACGACGCCCTCGATCGGGGTCTTGAGCCACCACAGTTCCCAGGCGCCGCCGAGGAGGCGCTTGATCTTGCGGTTGATGGCGCGGGCTTCCTTCGGGTTGGCCTGTTCGAAGGCCTCCGCGGCGTTGGTGTCGACGTTGCCCAGGCGGAAGACGAGCGTGGTGAGGTAGCTGTCCTTGACGTAGCTGGCGCCGGCCCGGGAGGCGACGTCGATGTCGCCGGTGGTGTCGATGACGATGTCCGCCATGAAGGCCTGCGGGCCGGACTTGGTCTCGCAGATAACGCCCTTCATCACGCCGTTGTCCACGATGGGGCGGGAGAACCAGGAGTGCAGGCGGAGGTTGACGCCGGCCTCGCGGACGAGGTCGTTGGAGACGCGCTTCCAGCCGTCCGGGTCGAAGGCGGCGGCGTAGCAGACCGGCTTGGGGGTGGTGTGGGAGTGGAAGTCGAAGGTGCCGTAGCGGCCCCACTTGTTCCAGAGTTCCTCGGAAGTCTTGCGGTCATCGGCCGGCGGGACGATCGCCAGGCCGAGCTTCTGCAGTCGCTCGACGTATTCGGAGACGATGCCCGTGACGGTGATTTCCTGGCCGTTGATCATGTCATCGAGCACCAGGACCATGCCGCCGGAGGCGAGGCCGCCCAGGGAGGAGTAGCGCTCCAGCAGCGTGACGGAAGCGCCCGAGCGGGCTGCCGTGACGGCGGCGGCCACACCGGCGGGGCCACCGCCGACCACCAGGACGTCGGAGCGGGAGATGACGGGGGCGGTGAGGTCCGCCGTGGTGGTGCTGAGTTCCAGCGACGACATGGCTGAAGACGGGTTCATGGGGGATCCTTACTTGTTTCGGCCGAAGTGCCGGTAGAGGCGTGCCGTTGGGGGCATGCCGTCTGGCGGAATGCCTTGCTCGGCGGCCGGTGAGGTAGACGGTGTGCAGGAGGAGTGAGCGGCGGCGCTGACCGCGAAATCCACCCGGCAGAGGGTATGACACAGCGCGGCCCGTTGCGGACCTGGCTGCAGGGTATGGGAAGGGTTCCGGCGGACACTGATGTGCCCGGGCCGGAGAACGGCGACGGCGGCTAGGGCCAGCCCATCACCACGCGTGAGGTGCGTTAACCCAGATCGCTACGCAGACCTCTTCGTAGCTGTTCTTGTACCAATGCGGTGTCTCCGAGGAGAAGGTGATCGAATCTCCTTCTTCCAGGGTGTAGCACTCGCCGTCCAGGAAGATGTCTTTCCGGCCGGAGAGAATAATGCCGAACTCCTCGCCGCTGTGCCGGAAAGGTGTGGCGCTGGTGTCGTGGCCTGGCGGACTCACGATCCATTGAGCCTCCAGCGCGCCGTTGAGGTCCGGAGTGAGCAGTTCATAGACCGCCTCACCCACAGACTTCTTGGTCACGCCTTTGAGGTTTCGCCGCTCGGCCCTGCGGACCACGGGCGACCTGGTTTCTTCCTGTCCGAGGAAGAACTTCCCTACGGGGATGTCCAGGCCGTGCGCCAGCTGCGCCAGGGTGGTGAAAGACGGATTGGCCAGGCCACGTTCGATCTGGCTTACGATCGCCGGGCTGAGGCCGGTGACTTCGGAGAGCTTCGCCAGGGTCATCCCTTTGTCTTTGCGCATGTTGCGGACCTTGTTGCCTACGGTGGCAAGAAGGACGCTCGTGCCGGCTGGGGAGGATCCCGCGACGCTTTCGTTAGCCATGGTCCGTCTTTCGTTTGGTGAGCTGACACACATAACTATAGTGAAAACTTTTAGCGAATCAATGGTTTTCGTAAATTTCTTGCAGATCATGCGCAGCTCTGCGGTTGGCCGGAGCGGGGTTCGGCGCCGGCCTTGGGGCCCTCCGGGGGCCTGCTGTGGGCCTGCTGTGGGGCCGATCCGGGCCTGCTGCCGCTAGGGCTGCAGGTCGCCCGGCGGCATCGTCCGAGGTGAGGCCATTCTTTCCAGAAAACCATTGACTCTGTGAAGATCTTCAATATAGTTGTGTGAGCCGCAACACTATGGGATCAACGCTGAACGAACAGGGATTGGACGCAGCAGCCTTCTGGCGGAAGGTGCGCCCGGCCCGCGTTCGTGATCGCTTCCTATGTACTGATGCAGTGGCATCTTCCAGGCCATCCGCAGCACCTGATGCTGGTCGGTAAACTAGGTACGCGTTCCTGAGCGGTCCG
Organism: Arthrobacter sp. 05T47; assembly: GCF_056395825.1. Lineage (NCBI taxonomy): Bacteria > Bacillati > Actinomycetota > Actinomycetes > Micrococcales > Micrococcaceae > Arthrobacter > Arthrobacter sp. 05T47. The sequence goes on from NZ_JBFTKG010000020.1 coordinate 21,216, forward strand.
TCCCTGGTTGCCGGGCTGGATGGCCCGTTTGCATTCAATCGCTACGAAGAGGCACGCGTAGCTATCTGGGCTAACTCACCTCCCATGTGGTGAGCCCGGTCCCTCCCTGCGGACCAAGCCAAACGATAGTTTCGATTACCCCGACCCCAACAGGGCGTCCGCCGGTAATCCGTACCCTCCCGCGCCCCGAAGGGCCGGGGGAAGGAAAAGTATCATGACTGACACTGTCGTCAAGATTGACGTAGAGGGCGGCCGGAAGTCCCGGCTGTCGCCGGAAGTACGCCGCGGGCTTCTGGGCCTCGGGCTCGGAAACACCCTGGAATGGTACGACTGGATGGTCTTTGGCCTCCTGTCGGCCTTCATCGGGCCAAAGTTCTTCCCGTCCCAGGACCCCGTTGCCGCGACCCTGAGTGCACTGGCCGTTTTCGCCGTCGGCTTCGCGTTCCGTCCACTGGGCGGCGTCCTGCTCGGCACCTTCGCCGACAGGATCGGACGACGCCGGGTAATGCTCTGGTCCATCATGATGATGGCGGTCACCACGCTGATCATTGCCGTGTCGCCCACCTATGACCAGATTGGCCCCGCAGCCGGCGTCATCCTGCTGGTCTGCCGCATCGTCCAGGGTATCTCCACTGGCGTCGAAGCTCCGCTGTCCACCGCCCACGCCGTCGAACTGGTCCCCGAAGGACGCGAGGGCTTTGTTGCCGGCATCATCTCCTTCTACGTCAACGCAGGGATCCTGCTCGCCTCGCTGGTCAGCTGGTTGTCGTCCCTGATGCTCGGCGGAGCCGTCATGGCCGACTGGGGCTGGCGTGTGCCCTTCATCGTCGGTGCGGCCTTCGGCTTCGTCGTGGTCTACCTTCGCCGGACCCTTCCGGAAACCATGAAGCCCGAGGAGCTCGCGGAGAACTCAGCCAAGACGGTCTGGGGCGGCGTGCGCAAGCACTGGCTCAGCGTTCTGGCCATCACGTTCGTCGTCGGTGCGGCGCAGGCCTACAACTACGCCTGGAACACGGGCCTCCCGACGGCGGCCCGCAGCGGCTTCAAGGAAGACGCCACGGCTGTCTTCGCACTGACCACCGTCCTCGGCGTCGTGCTGGTGGTCGGAAGCCTCATCATCAGCAAGGTCGCCGACGGCAAGTCGATGTCCAAGTGGTTCCTGATCACCCGCGCGCTTGCCATTCCGTCGGTCTTCCTGATGCTGATGTACGTCAAGCCCGGCATCGCCGGCTTCGCTGCGGTGCTTCTTGGCGGTTCTGTTGTGCTGGTCCTGAACATGACCCTGTACAACGTGATCACCAGCTCGCTCATGCCGAAGGGATGCCGCGGCGCCGGAACCGCCCTCGGCTACGGCCTCGGCGTCGCGCTCTTCGGCGGCACGGCGTCCTACCTCCTGGTCTGGCTCCAGTCCATGAACGCGTCCTGGATCTTCCCGGTCTACGTCGCCGTCCTGTCGGCGCTCAGCATTGTGTTCTACCTGCTGGCCCGGAAGAAGAACGGCATCTTCGTCGGCCGGTAGGCAGTTCGTCGGCCGGTAGGAACCCAGGGCAGAAAACCCGACACGTTGGAACACAGGAAGCAGGAATGGAGAGTGGGAACGCTCATGGACGCCAGTCGCCCGGACCAAAGCAGCAAGGAGGCAAGCGTGATCTCCTTTGAACTCGACGCGTCGGACGTGGAGCTCTATGAGGCAGCCCGCAGGATGTTGCTGACCGCCCATCACAGTGAGAACCACCGGGTGGCAGCGGCCATGCGCGGTGAGTCGGGGGCCATCTACCTCGGACTGCACATTGGCGCCAAGCGACTGAATGTGTGCGCCGAATCCAGCGCTCTGGCCAATGCACGCATGGCACAGGAGAGCTCGATCCACTCCGTGGTGGCGGTCAGCATGGACGGGCACGGGGAGCCCCAGGTCACCAACCCCTGCGGCCTCTGCCGGGAACTGCTGCGATCCTACGGAACCGAGACATCCGTCCTGGTCGATGCCGAGGGCGAGGTGGGCAAGATCCGGATCAAGGACCTGCTGCCTTTCCCGTGGATGCGGGCCGCCGAAACGGAGTGGGACACCCTCCCGCCCCGTGTGGAGGTCGGCACCACCTAGCGCTGGGCCCAACTGACTCGCAGCAGAGGCCGTTTTGAGCCCTCAGAACGGCCTCTGCTGCCAGTTGGATGGGAGCATGGGCCGCCGGTGCAACCTGCTTGGCCCACGGAAGGCCGGGACCCACAAGGTCCCGGCCTTCTTGCGTGCCCGGCGCGCCGCCGTCGTCGTCCGCGCCGGGACGCCGCCGTCGCCGGAAAATTCCCGGACATAAGGAAGCTGGTGCAGCCGCCGCGTTTCCGCTAAGCCACTGCACCAGCAGGTAGTACGAATTTTCTGAATACTATGAAACGTTACTCATTCGCGGCTCCCTAGGTCCCGGGGGTTGATGACCGGGTCTTTACGTCTTCTTCAAGGTGCCTCGTCATCAGCCAGCCTGCGCCGGCCATTGCCACGCCCATTACCATGAAGGCCCAATTGTCCATGGTGTTCAGCGACAGGAAGTTGGCCGCCGAATTCACGCCGACGATGAAACCGTAAATGCTAAGGACGATGTACAGCAGACCGGAGCCCATGAGGAAATTCCGGGCGCCCAGGGCAGTCCGGGACATGCTCACGCCGGTGGCGCCGATCGCGAGCTGAACGATGTTCAGCAACATCGACACCTGGAACAGGTTCAGGAACAGGGCCTTGGAATCGGGCCCGAAGAACCTCAGTTCGCTGTAATTCGTAGTGATGCCGGGGATGAACCCCAAGATGCCCACGACGATCAGGACGATACCCACACCCATGCCAACGTTCTGTACATCTGTCCGACCAAAATGAACGCCGTGTGCATGAGGAGATGCGGTAGTCATTATTGCCTCCAACCACTGATTGCGGACATTTACAATTTTACGACCGGGGTCTGGAAAAAGCGCCGGGAGGGCGGGTGCGGCAACCGAGAGGCCGCGCTCGGCAATTAGCACGGATTCGGGCGTTGTGCCTGTCGGAAACCGGGCGGATGCCGGGCCCGTGGCACCATGGATCTCGATGAAACTGCGCGCTGATCAGACCGGACAACGTGGCCTCCCCATGCCCCTGGGGCTGCAGGGTGCCCTAGAGTCCGCCCAGGCCGCCGTCATATCCGCCCTCGTGGTGGTGGCGCCGATCGTCATGGTCTGGGCCACGGCCGGATTCCAGCACGGCGGGTTCGACGTCCTGGCACGCCTCGCCGGCCAGGCCTGGCTGCTGATCCACGGCGTTCCGCTGCTGCTGGACACCCCCGGCGCCGGGGCCGCGGCGCAACCGGAATCCGGCACGCTCTCGCTCATCCCGCTGGGCCTGACCCTCATCCCGTTCCTGCTCGCCTGGCGCGCCGGCCGCCGGCTCGCCCGCGCCTCCTACACCGACCAGCTCTGGCAGGCGTTGCTCGGCTCCTGGCTGATGTACGCCGGGTTCGGCCTCGCCACGGGCTTCGTCTGCCGCACGGCCGACGTCGGCATCAGCCTTTGGGCTGCCGCACTCATTCCGCTCATCCCGTTCGGCCTCGGCATGGTGGTCGGCGCCCGCCGGGAGGCAGGCTCGTGGAGCCGGCTGATCGGCGTCGACGCCGTGGCCTGGCTCTCGCGAACCAGCCAGCACTCCCGCTGGGCCGGCTCCTACCTGGGCTCGGCCATCAAGGCAGGATCGGTGGCGCTGATGGCGAGCCTGGCGATGGCGGCGGCGCTGCTCGCCGTCGACCTCTTCATCCACTGGAACCTCGTGGTGGCCGTGTATGAAGGGCTCGACGCCGGTGCCATGGGCGGCTCTGTCCTCACCATCGTGCAGCTGGGCTTCCTGCCCAACCTCGTGGTGTTTGCGCTGGCGTGGATCTGCGGCTCGGGGTTCGCACTGGGCGTCGGCTCCCTGGCCGGCCCGCTGGGGACGGCCGTGGGGCCGCTGCCGTCCGTTCCCGTGTTCGCCGCGCTGCCGGCCGGCTCGCTCGACTTCGGTTTCGTGGCCCTGGTGGTGCCGGCGCTGGCCGGGACGCTGGCGGGCTGGTGGTTCCTGCGCGAAGGCGAGAACCACTTCGACGAGTGGCTCYCCATCAAGATCCGGGCCCGCTGGTTTACCGCCGCGGCCTCCACCCTGGTCCTGGGCGCCGTGATCGGCTCCGTCGCAGGGCTGCTCGCGGCGGGCCTGGCCTGGCTGGCCCGCGGCTCGGCCGGCATCGGGAGGCTGACGGAGATCGGGCCCGACCCGCTCCGCACGGCAGTGTTCATGGCCGCGGAGGTGGGGATCGGCGTCGTGATCGGCTACGCGGCCGGACCCTGGCTGGAACGCCAGCAGAAGCTGCGCGAGGCCGACCTGGAAACGGTCAGCAACCGCTGACGCTGACGTGTTGCGCGGGCTAGCGCGGGCTGGGGGAGTTGGTTAGCGCAACTGCGTGGGCATGGAGTGCTCCAGCTGCGTCCGGCAGGCAGAGGTTGCCTGCTCCGTCAGGGCGTGGCGGACGCACTGCTGGTAGTCGCGGATCTGGCTGAAGAACAGCGTCGAGGCCAAGACGATCAGCAGCATCACCGCGGTGACCACCAGCCCGGAGATGGTGCCGAACAGGACCAGCCGCGATTCCTTGTCCTTCACCGCCCGGACCAGCACCACGATGCCCAGCACGATCCCGGCCACCGTGAGCAGTGCCGTCAGCCACAGGTACGCCACGTCGAGCTGGAAAACGAAGAACGAGCCCAGAACCGCGACGATGAACAGGCGGAACAGCGTGTGGGTCAGCCGCGGGGTTTCTGTGGCCGCGTGACTGCGCGGATCCCGGCCCGGCTCGCCGCCGCCGGAGTCCGAGGGGGAATTCATGTTTTCCAGCCTACGCGAGCGGCCCCATAAGCTAGGACCATGCGCATAGTTGTCCTCGTTTCCGGCACCGGCTCCAATCTCCAGGCAGTTATCGACGCCGTGAAGTCCGGAGCGCTCGACGTCGAGATCGCCGCCGTGGGCGCCGACCGGCCGGGGACMTGCGGGATGGAGCGCTCCGCCGCRGCCGGAATCCCGACGTTCGTGGTGGACTTCAAGGCSTACCCGGACCGGGCKGCSTGGAACGCKGCCCTGACCGACRCCGTCGCCGGCTTCGCCCCGGACGTGGTGGTGTCCTCGGGCTTCATGCGGATTGTCAGCGCGGACTTCATCGACGCCTTTGGCGGCAAATACCTCAACACGCACCCGGCGCTACTGCCGGCCTTCCCCGGCGCCCACGGTGTCCGCGACGCCCTGGCCTACGGCGTGAAGGTCACCGGCTGCACGGTGCACTGGGCCGATGCCGGCGTGGACACGGGACCCATCATTGCGCAGGAAGCCGTGGCGATCGGGGACGGCGAATCCGAGGAATCCCTGCACGAGCGCATCAAAGTCGTCGAGCGCCGGCTCCTGGTCTCCACCTTGGCATCCCTGGCCGCGGCGCAGCACGCCCCGGCCTGATTTTTCCCCCAACTGACTCGCAGCAGGGGCCGTTTTGAGCGGCCAAAACGGCCCCTGCTGCTAGCTAGTTGGTTAGACAGGTAACGGCCTGTGGATAACTCCATGACGAAGTCCTCGGCTTTGCGACGATAGGTCGATGAAGACACCTCGGCCAATCCCGGCTCCGCTCGGCTCGGCGCCGTTTACCGTCCAGGAGGCAGCCGACGCCGGGGTCAGCCGGCGCAGGCTCAAGCATCAGTCCCTGTGCATTCCGAGCCGCGGGATCCGCTTGCCATCAGGACACCCTGCTGAACTGAAGCTCCATGCCCGGCCCCTCGCCCTTATTACGCGATTCTCTGCGGTCTCCCACGCGACCGCCTTCCTGCTCTGGGAGTTTCCTGGCTTCCTACCGGGCTCTCATACCCCGGGCATCCACATTTCCCGTCCGGACACGATGGCAATACCGCGGCGCAGGGGCGTGATCGGCCACGTCGGGCAATTCTTCGCGGACGAGATCACCACGGTCGACGGCGTGTTTGTAACCACGCGGACCAGGACTTGGCTGGACTGCGCTCGGAAGATGAGCATCGATGAGCTGACCGTGGTGGCGGACCACTTGTTGCGCCACCCGCGCCACGCGTTGGAAAGCCGGACGGAGCCCTATGCCAGCCCGGGGGAACTCACCGCGATGCTGGACCGGCACAAGGGTACGCCCGGCATCCGCAAGGCGCGGCTTGCCTTGGAACAGGCCCGGATCGGTGCAGATTCGGCGCCCGAGACGAGGCTCCGGCTTGCGCTATGCCGTGCGGGACTGCCGGAACCGGTACTGAACGTGACCACAGTCCTGCGATCCGGCGTCGCGCGTCAACCCGATCTTGCCTATCCGGAGCACCGGGTTGCCGTGGAGTACGAGGGGGACGGGCACTCCGAACCTGCCCAGATCATCCGTGACATCGCCAAGGAAGAGGACTTCAGCGGCGCTGGCTGGACCTTGGTCCGGATCTCGAAGCGGCACATGGAGTACGACGCGCGGGCCGCAGTCGCCAAGGTCCGCGCCGCGCTCGCCCGCCATGGTTGACAGCCCAACTAGCTGGCAGCAGGGGCCGTTATAGACGCTCAAAACGGCCCCTGCTGCGAGTCAGTTGGGTTGAGACAATGGGTGGGGGCGCGYTATTCGAGCCGGCGCTGCTTGGTTTCGGGGGCGAAGAACGCCATCCACAGCACGGAGAGCAGCACCAGTCCGCCGGCCAGCGCGAACGACGTCGCGAGCCCCAGTTCCGGCCACAGGATGGCCGCGAAGATCAGCGGCCCGAACCCGGCGCCCAGCCGGGAGAACGTCGAGGCCCAGCCGAAGCCCGAGCCGCGCAGTTCCGTGGGGTACAGCTCGGAGACATACGCGTAGAGCACCGGGATGGCCACCTGGACCACAAAGCCGAACACCAGCAGCCAGAACACGGCCGCCGTCGGGATGTCCACCACGATCGCCACAATCACCAGCGTCAGMGCGGASAGMGGGCCCGTGATGGCGAGGATCCACTTGCGGCCCACCCGCTCCACCAGCAGGGCGGCCACCACCACGCCGAGGAGCCCGACAGCGGCCATCGACGCCGTCGTCAGGAAGGCCTTGTACTCCTCGAACCCGGCGCCGATCAGGATCCGCGGCATCCACGTCAGCGACARGTAGTAGACCAGCAGGATGCTGAAGAACAGCGCCCATGCCGCCGTCGTGATCTTCCAGTTGAACTGCCAGAGCGMGCGCAATTGCGTCCAGGCGCTRCCCGCMGAGAGGCGCGGCGCGTCCTGCGSGGCRGGCAGGCTGTAGACCCGGGGCTCGGCGCCGGTGGCCTCGACCAGGCTGTCGATCACCTTCGCGGCCTCRTCGCGGCGGCCCTTGCGGATCAGGAACAACGGGGATTCSGGCACGCTGCGGCGGACCCAGAACACCAGCAGYGCCGGCAGCACCATGACCAGCATGGTCAGCCGCCAGTCCGCGAACRCCGCGACCAGCCCCGCGGAGACGAACCCGCAGAGGGCGGCTCCGATCGGCCACCAGCCATCCATCGCGGTGAGGACCCGGCCGCGATTCTTGCGSGGTGTGAACTCGCCCACCAGCGCATAGTCCACCGGGATGCAGCCGCCCAGGCCGAACCCGGCCAGGAAACGGAACAGGACAAACCACATGAAGTCGGGGGAGAACGCGCCGAGCACMGTGAAGATGGAGAAGATCAGCAGGGTCGCGGTGAAGGCCTTCTTGCGCCCGATGGTGTCCGCGATGGTGCCCCAGACGAAGGCGCCCAGGGCCATGCCRATCAGGTTTGCCGTCCCGATCCACGCGGCATCGCCCGGGCTCAGGGACCAGTGCTTGGACAGCAACGGAATGAGGATGCCGTTGAGRGTGACGTCCCAGGCATCGAACATGAAGCCCAGTCCGCCGATCAGGAAGATCCGGCCTTGGACCTTCCACCGCCACGGCAGTTCCTGGACCACCTGTTCGCCGCTGGGCACAGTGGTGTACGTGTTCATCTTGGCCTCCTGCTTTAACCCTACGTCGCCCGGCCGCGGCCCGGGCGTGCTTCACACTCCGGCGCGCGGGCAGCCCCGAGGGAAGGCGGAGGGCCGGGACGCGATAAACTGGCCGCATCCCCACCACCCGCGGCCCGCCGCGATATAAGACGGAGACTTTTGTGAGCTTCACGCAGCTTGACCGTGTATCCATCGACCGAGTGCCCATCCACCGGGCACTGATTTCGGTCTACGACAAGACCGGTCTGGAGGAGCTCGCTCGGGGCCTGCACGCAGCCGGCGTCAAGATCGTCTCCACGGGCTCCACGGCCAAGAAGATCGCCGCCGCGGGCATCCCCGTGCAGGAGGTCGAGGAAGTCACCGGCTCACCGGAAATGCTGGATGGCCGCGTCAAGACCCTGCACCCGCGCGTGCACGGCGGCATCCTCGCGGACCGCCGCGTCCCGGCCCACATGCAGACGCTCGCGGACATGGAGATCGAGCCGTTCGACCTCGTCGTRGTCAACCTCTACCCGTTCGTGGAGACCGTGAAGTCCGGTGCCGCGCCGGACGACGTCGTCGAGCAGATCGACATCGGWGGYCCCGCGATGGTGCGCTCCGCCGCGAAGAACCACGCCGCCGTCGCCATCGTGGTGGACCCGGCCTCCTACGGYGCCGTGGTGGAGGCGGCCGCCTCRGGCGGCTTTGACCTGAAGACCCGACGCCGGCTCGCCGCCAAGGCGTTCGCGCACACCGCGGCCTACGACACCGCSGTGGCCACYTGGACCGCCAGCCAGTTCCGCGACGAGGACGGCGACGGCGTGATCGACTGGCCCGCCTACGCCGGCCTGGCMCTGGAACGCTCCGAGGTGCTGCGCTACGGCGAAAACCCGCACCAGCAGGCCGCACTGTATGTGGACAAGGCCGCCCCGGCCGGCATCGCGCAGGCCGACCAGCTGCAYGGCAAGGCCATGAGCTACAACAACTTCGTCGACGCCGACGCCGCCCTGCGCGCCGCSTTCGACTTCGCCGAGCCCGCCGTCGCGATCATCAAGCACGCCAACCCCTGCGGCGTGGCCGTGGGTTCMGCGTCCGCGGCGGACCCCATCGCCGACGCCCACGCCAAGGCCCACGCCTGYGATCCGGTGTCCGCGTTCGGCGGCGTCATCGCCGCGAACCGCACRGTCACCGCCGAAATGGCGCGCACMGTCGCCGGGATCTTCACGGAGGTCGTCATYGCGCCGGACTTCGAGGACGAGGCYGTSGAGATCCTGTCCAAGAAGAAAAACATCCGCCTCCTGGCCCTCCCYGACGGCTACGGCCGCTACCCGACCGAGTTCCGCCAGGTCTCCGGCGGCATGCTGGTGCAGGCCACGGACAAGGTCGACGCCGACGGCGACAACCCCGCCAACTGGACCCTCGCCGCGGGCGACGCCGCCGATGCCGCCACCCTGGCCGACCTCGCGTTYGCCTGGACCGCCTGCCGCGCAGCCAAGTCCAACGCCATCCTGCTCGCGGACAACGGTGCCGCCGTCGGCATCGGCATGGGCCAGGTCAACCGGCTCGATTCGTGCAAGCTCGCSGTCGAGCGCGCCAACACCCTGGGCGTCACCGTGGCGTCCGACGTCGASGGTGCYGGCGGCGCTTCGAATGCCGACGCAGCCGGTTCGCCGGAGCGKGCCCGCGGCGCCGTCGCGGCGTCCGATGCGTTCTTCCCGTTCGCCGACGGGCTGCAGATCCTGATCGACGCCGGTGTGCGCGCCGTGGTCCAGCCCGGCGGATCCGTCCGGGACGAGGAAGTCATCGCCGCGGCCAACGCCGCCGGCATCACGATGTACTTCACGGGAGCCCGCCACTTCTTCCACTAGGCCTAGATCCTGCCGGGTCCGGTCCGGCSGGGCCTGATTCCGCCGGGCCGCATCCGCGGGGCCTGGTTCCGCGGGGCCGCACAAAGAATGGACATGCCCTCCCTCATCCGGAGGACATGTCCATTTTTTGTGCCCAAGAGTGGGTTGGTGGCCTGCCCGCGGAACATGCCCATTCTTTCCGCGGGACATGGTCATTTTTCGCGGCAAGGAGAGGGCATAAGGGGGATATGTCCAGGCCTCGGCGGGTGGGGAGGGCATGTCCTGCTAAATCTGGCATGGGCAGGTCCAACCCGGGAACATGCCCATTCTTTCCGCGGGACATGCTCATTTTTCGGGGCAAGGAGTGGGCATATGGGGGATATGTCCAGGCCTCGGCGGGTGGGGAGGGCATGTCCCGTGGAGACCCGCCGTCGTGAACCAAGAAAACCAGCGCGGGGCCACTGCGGCTTCCTCACTGCTGAAGATGGGCCGCAAGTGACCCCGCGCTGGAGCATCAAGCTGGGGTAACAAGGTGGGCTAATCAGGCTTGGGCAACAAAGCTTTGGATGCCCGGACCTGGAGTAACACTAGGGGTACCAAGGCCGGGCACCCACGTCCCCGGACTGCACGGGCCCGGCGCGAACCGGGCCCGTGCACCCGGAGGCTAGGAAGCGGCGGCCGTGGTGTAGGCCTGCTGGATCACGCTGCCCCAGTACGGGCCATACATGGTGGTGGAGTTGGTGCCGTAGCCGTAGCTGTTGATCGAGTTCTGGTAGCCCGAAGCGCTGCTGCCGATGAACCACGGTCCGCCCGAAGACCCGCCGGTCATGTTGCAGGGAATCCCCTGGGTGTTGAACTGCGGGTTGTAGGGATCGTTGGTGGCCGTGCCGGAGCAGCTCTTGAGGGATTCACCGTTGAACGGGGCCGCGGCGGGGTAGCCGAACGACTTGTAGCTCAGGCCGCGGGCGGCGTTGAACTGCAGTCCGGAGGCGCCGACGACGTCGCTCAGGTACTGGCCGTTCAGCGTGGACATGACGGCGAAGCCGGTGTCGTAGGTCATGTCGCCGGAGGAGCTCCACTGGGTGGGGGCGTAGAGGGCCTTGGCCGTCCACTTGCCGTAGGGCGAGGCGCCGTTGAGGTACGCCGGGACGAACGTGAACTTGGTGGCGAAGGCGCCCGGGCCCTCATTCACGCAGTGCCCGGCCGTGGAGACGGTGCTCTTGTTGCCGGAGGACACTGCGTTGCCGGAGCAGACGTAGTTGGTCCCGCCGAGGGTGAAGAAGACCTTGCCGATGTGCGGGACGGGGGATTCGCTCGCATTGGCCTTGGTCTGCGGCGTCTGCGTCAGCGCCGGCTGGGACTGCTGCTTCGGTGCGGTCGCCTCGACGGTACTCGGGGCGGCACCCTCCAGCAGTGCCGCCGCGGGCTTGGCCGCGGCCTTGCCGTTCCGTTTCATGGCCTTGTCCGCCAGGACGTCGCCGGGGACGGCGTTGCGCATGCGGTCCGCGGTCCAGTAGTCGGCCGCGCCGGTCTCTGTGACGGTGTGGCTTGTGACATCGGATGTGGAAACCGGTGCCTTGGCCGGGGCTGGGGAGGCGGTGGCCGCCCCCGCGGCACTCAGGGCCAGCAGCGCCGCGGCCGAAAGAGTCAGCAGGCTGGTGGCCAGAGTCTTGGGTGTTCTCATGGGTGTCCTAACCGGTGGAAATATGGGGCGACAGCTGGTGGCGGCCGCTGGATGGAACGAAACTACGGCAATTTGACTAATCTGTAAAGTCGATTGTCAATTCTTGTTAATCCGCATGTGGGGTGTCACGCATCCGTCCGCGCACGACGCCGGTAGGCGTCAACGGGGGCACCTCGGGTAAGTTAGGGGTGTTGAGATAACACAAGATTCCGGAAATACCCAGACCTTCAGGGAGACGCCCGAGCAATGGCAAAGATTATCTATACCCACACCGACGAAGCGCCGATGCTGGCCACCTATTCGTTCTTGCCGATCATTGAGGCGTTCGCCTCGACGGCCGGTGTGGAAGTGGAGACCCGCGACATCTCGCTGGCCGGCCGCATCATCGCCGCATTCGGCGACTACCTCACCGAAGAGCAGCGCGTCAGTGACGCCCTGGCCGAGCTTGGTGCCCTTGCCAAGACGCCCGAAGCCAACATCATCAAGCTGCCCAACATCAGCGCCTCCGTGCCGCAGCTGAAGGCGGCAATCGCCGAACTCCAGGGCCACGGCTACGCGCTGCCGGACTACCCGGACAACCCCTCCTCGGACGAGGAAACGGACATCCGGTCCCGCTACGACAAGATCAAGGGCTCCGCCGTGAACCCGGTCCTGCGCGAAGGCAACTCGGACCGCCGCGCCCCGCTCTCGGTCAAGAATTACGCCCGCCAGAACCCGCACAGCATGGGTGCCTGGACCCCGGAATCGAAGACCAACGTGGCCCACATGGAGGCCGACGACTTCCGCGCCAACGAGAAGTCCGTGGTCATCGACGCGGACACCAACATCAAGATCCAGCTCGTCAAGGAAGACGGCACGGTCAAGGTCCTCAAGCGTGCCTTCCCGGTCCTGGCCGGCGAGGTCATCGACGGCACCGTGATGCGCGCCGCCGCCCTGGACACGTTCCTGGCCGCACAGGTTGCCCGGGCCAAGAAAGAGGGCGTGCTCTTCTCCGCCCACCTGAAGGCCACCATGATGAAGGTCTCGGACCCCATCATCTTCGGCCACGTCGTCAAGGCCTACTTCGCGGACCTCTTCGCCACCTACGGCGAGCAGATCGCCGCCGCCGGACTGAGCCCGAACAACGGCCTCGCCTCCATCCTCAACGGCCTCGAGGACCTGCCCGAGGAAATCCGCGGCGACGTCCAGGCAGCGATCGAAAAGGGCCTCAACGACGGCCCCGAACTCGCCATGGTCGATTCCGACAAGGGCATCACCAACCTGCACGTTCCCTCCGACGTGATCGTCGACGCCTCGATGCCGGCCATGATCCGCAGCTCCGGCCACATGTGGGGCCGCGACGGACAGGAAGCCGACACCCTGGCTGTCCTCCCGGACAGCAGCTACGCCGGCATCTACCAGGTCGTCGTCGACGACTGCCGCGCCCACGGCGCCTTCGACCCCACCACCATGGGCACCGTCCCGAACGTTGGCCTCATGGCCCAGGCCGCCGAGGAATACGGCAGCCACGACAAGACCTTCGAGATCCAGTCCGCCGGCACCGTGCAGATCGTCGACGACGCCGGCACCGTGCTGATCGAGCACCAGGTCGCCCCCGGCGACATCTGGCGCGCCTGCCAGACCAAGGACGTGCCGATCCGTGACTGGGTCAAGCTGGCCGTCACCCGTGCCCGCGCCTCCGCTACGCCGGCCATCTTCTGGCTGGACAAGGGCCGCGCACACGACGCCCGGATGATCGCCAAGGTGGAGGAATACCTCAAGGACCACGACACCGAGGGCCTGGAGATCGCCATCATGTCCCCGGAGAAGGCCACCGCCTTCACCATCGAACGCATCCGCAAGGGCGAGGACACCATCTCGGTGACCGGCAACGTGCTCCGCGACTACCTCACGGACCTCTTCCCGATCCTGGAACTGGGCACCAGCGCCAAGATGCTCTCCGTTGTGCCGCTCATCAACGGCGGCGGCCTGTTCGAGACCGGCGCCGGCGGATCCGCCCCGAAGCACGTCCAGCAGCTGCTGAAGGAAAACCACCTGCGCTGGGACAGCCTGGGCGAATTCCTCGCGCTGGCCGTGAGCTTCGAGCACCTCGCCACGAGCACGGGCAACGCCCGCGCCCAGGTCCTGGCCGACACCCTGGACCGCGCCACCGGCACCTTCCTGCTCGAGGACAAGTCCCCCAAGCGCAAGGCCGGCGAGCTGGACAACCGCGGCAGCCACTTCTTCCTGGCCAAGTTCTGGGCCCAGGAACTGGCCCGCCAGGACGACGACGCCGAGCTCGCCGCGGCCTTCGCCGCCGTTTCCGGCGCACTGGACTCCAATGAGGACGCCATCACCGGTGAACTCCTGGCAGTGCAGGGCTCCCCGGTGGACATCGGCGGATACTACCGTCCGGACGCGGCAAAGGCCTCCGCGGTCATGCGCCCCTCGGCCACTTTCAGCGAAGTGCTTGCCACGCTGACAAAATAGCGGCCCCACTGCCCAGACAAAGGAGCACTCAGCCAGCGCCCGGCAGTCCCCGGCTCACCGCCACGCAGAACGCCCCGTCCCCCACAAGGGAGGCGGGGCGTTTCTGCTGCCCGTCCGGAGGCGCAGCCACACGTCAGGTCAATGCGAACTCTGGTCAGCGTTGCTGGTCCTGGTCGAAGGGCGGCTCGGGAGCAATGTCCGGGTCGGCGTCCACGCGTTCGAAGGCAGGCTCCGCGCTGTAGCCCACTTCTTCTTGGAGCGGCACGGCGGTGGTGGCGCCCGGAGCGACGCCGTCCACGCGTCCGCGCCATCCGCCCGTCTCGGCGCCGCGCCCTTCAATAAAGAGCTTGAATTTCTTCAGGTCGGCAGCAACCTGGCGGGAATCGAGGCCGATCGCCGCGCCGATCTTTTCCGCTGCCGAGTCCGGCTCCCACCTCAGCTCTACGTTAACCTTCGTTTCGGCGTCGCCGAGGTCCTCGAACCAGACGGTGCCGGCGTTCCGTGGTTCATCAAGGCTTTCCCACGACACGCGCTGGTCGGGTTCCTGTGTGGTGATCCGCGCGTCATATTCGCGCCGGACTCCACCGATGCTGGTCTTGAAGTGGACAGTGGTGTCGTCGAGTTGCTGAACGGATTCCACACCGCTCATGAAGAGCGGAAATTCCTCGAATTGCGTCCACTGGTTATAGGCCTGGCTCAGCGGAACATTGACTTCAATGGATTCCTGAACAGTTGCCATGCAGGGGTCACTCCTTCGATTGGCGGGCGGCAGCCCGCGATTCTTGGTCGTTGACCGGCATAAAGCCGCGTTCCCTTACGCTAGCGGGGTTTGGCCAAAATAGTAAGCAGGCTGACGACAGTGACGACGAATCAGCCGTTGCCCTTCCCTTTTTCCTTTCCCTTGGCCTTGCCGCTGTTCGCCGGGGCGGGGGCAGGAACGACGGCGGCCGGTGCCGGCGCCGCGGCCGCAGCAGCTGCCGCAGCAGCTGCCGCAGCAGCTGCCGCAGCAGCCGCGGCGGCCTGGGCTGCGGCTTCTTTCTCGGCCGCCAGGCGGGCTGCCTCGGCCGCAGCCTGTTGCGCGGCAAGGTCGGCCCGGACGGCGTCGATGGATGACTTGATGCTCTGGTGGCGTTTGAAAGACACTTCGCCGCTCGCGGCTGCAGCATCCAGCCCGGCCAGCAGCTCATCAAGCCTTTTCAGGGAGCTCGCGGGGTCGTTGGAGGCTGCAGCTTCGCTGACCGCCAGGACCTGGGACTGCAGCTGCCTCGCCGCGTCGCGGCCCAGCTCGGGGGCCGGGGAGCCGCAGCCTGCCAGTGCCCCCGCCAGCAACAGCCCGGCGAGCAGGCCTGCGGGCCATCTGTACGGCGACCTGTGGCGGTTCCGCCCAGCGATGCGCGATTGGCTCATGGTTCCACGCTCTTCTGGAGATCCTTCAGATGATCGCCGAGCGACCCCGTGACAGTGGGGTAGGGGACGACGTCGGGGGCAGTAGGGGTAGAGATGGGGATCGCAATCGCTGCCCCAACGGCTAGCACGGCCAGCGCGGCGAGCACAACGGCCAGCCGGGTGCGGCGCCCGGCACCGAGGAACCATGCGGCCCCACGGGAAGCGGGGCGATTGAAGCGGTGGCGTGGCCGGGCCGATATTGATCCAGTGTCCAGCACGTACAGGGGACGTGTTCGGCCAGCAGCCCAGGCTGCGCGTCGGGGTGGGCGGGGCGGCCTCGCCGGCGGGGCGGGGAGGACCCGTGTGGGTTCCGTCTTGACGGGCCCCGGCACGGACCCGGGGGAAACGAGGGCGAAGCGGAAGGCTGACTCGAGATCGGCAGCAGAGGGGCGCGCCAGCGGGTCGAGGTCGGTCATGGCCCGGATAATCCGGGCCCACTCGGCGGGCACGGCGTCCGGAATGGCGGGGGCGCGGTGCAGACGGGCCACCGCGGATTCGACGGCACTGCCCGGGTACTCCACTTCGCCCTTGAGGCATTCGAGCAGGACCAGGCCCAGGGAGTAGATGTCACTTGCCGGTCCGAGGTCGGCGCCGCGGGCCTGTTCCGGACTGAGATAGGCAGCGGTTCCCACCATGGTTCCCGTGGCCGTCAGCCGGGTCCCGTCGACGATCCGGGCGATTCCGAAGTCTGTGAGCTTGGGCCGAAGCGGCTCGCCCGGCCGGACCGGCACCAGGAGGATGTTGGCGGGCTTAATGTCCCGGTGAATGATGCCGAGGCCGTGAACATACGCGAGGGCGTCCGCCGTCCCTGCGCCGATCACGGCCAACTCCTCCAGCGGCAGGGGACTGTGACGGACACGGGTCCGCAGGTCCTGGCCGTCCAAGAGCTCCATGGTCAGGAAGGGCCGGGGCTCGTCGGGAATCCTAGTGTCCGTCCCGGCGTCGAACAGCGTCACCAGGCTCGGATGGTTCAGGGTCGCCAAGAGCTTGATCTCTGCTTCCTGGCGGCGAAGCTCGTCTGGATCGGCCGACTGTGGTGCGAAGAGTTTCAGGGCCACGTCCCGGCCAAGGTTGAGGTCCTTGGCCGTGTAGACCGAGGCCATCCCGCCCCGGCCAATCACCTCGCCCAGCTGATAGCGCCCGCCCAATGGCTCCGCCGCGATGCTGTTGGGCGATCCGTCCACGATGTCCCCCGTACCTTCCGTGTGCGCACCGTCGGCGCACTTAGAGAATGATACGGGGACGGATTCCGCTTCTGTGCCGACCGGAGGCCGACCGGCCGCGCCGGTCCCGGCATGGAAGCGCAGTGCTAGAGGTATTGCATGGCGTAATTCTGCCGGTCCGCTCATCTGCAGGGCCTTACCGCCGGAGCCAGTGCTTGCCGTTGGGTCCCCCAGCGGACCCAACGACCTCGCTCCGGCGGTTACAAGACCTCAACGGGAGCGGGGCATGCGTTACGGCGGCCGCGGTCTGCACCCGGGACGCGGACGCTGACCAGAGCGTTCCTGGTGCGCGGGGGAGTGCAGTCCATCCCGGAACGGCCCGGATGCGGGCATGGACGCGGTGGTCAGTGAAGGCGCTGACGGGATCAGGCCGGAAGCATTTGGGGTGCCGGAAACCCGGCGGTGGACGGTGGAGTCCATGGGGAGTTCTCCTGGGTGACTGTTAGCGGGCGGCCAAGGCAGCCCGACGGGCCGTGCTCTGTGGAGGCAGAGACGGCCCGATTAGTCGGGAGAAGAACCCGGATCAGCGCAAACGGCTGAGTACTCGTGCTGGAGCGGACCGCTGATGGGGTCGGCACCTGTCGTGGGCAGGCTGAAGAACAGGCTGGGCATCCACGCCGCCGTTCCTGTTGGCCCGTTGGCCGTGTGCCCGCTGCCGGATCCGGAGCCCGGAGCAGGCGGGAGTGCGTCAGGCACAGGCAGGCCCGTACCGCCATGCCACGGGCTCGGACCCGGGTTGCCGGCGGGAGCCGGTGGCTCGCCCGTTCCGGTGGGAGGCTCCGCCGGAGGGGCTGCGCCTGCCGCAACCGGTGCCGCCGCGGGGTGTCGTTCAGGGACCAGCCAGGCAGAATACGCCACCGGGGCACGGTAGGCCGCAGGTAGAGCGGCCGTCCCGGGGCCAACAGACGCCGAAGGTGCCGGCGATGTTGCCTCGCCCGGACCCGTCTTTCCGGCGGCTGCCTTTGCCGTGGCCGCCTTTACTGTGTCTGGGTTTCCGGTGCCTGGGGTGGACGTGCCTGGGTTTGCGGTGCCCGCGTTGGGTGTGCCCGCGTTTGAGGGCCCGGCGGTGGGGTTGCCCGCCGACGGCGATGCGCCGTCGACAGCTGCAGGAGTCCCCGCCGGTGTCCCTGCCGGTGTCGCCGCCGGGTCTCCGGGCAGAGGGACCGGATCGGGAATGGGGACCGCGGGGTCCGCCACCGGCGGATCGACGACGGGAGACGGGGCCGAGGGGTCAACGACCGGGGGGACGATTCCGGGGTCCGGGACGGCAGGAACCGCCGGGACACCGGGGTCCACCACCGGCACGGTTGCCGGCGGGGTGGCTGCTGGTCCGGGGAGCGCGGGGGCCGGCGTCGTCGGATCTGTGTTGGCCGGATCTGTGTTGGCCGGGTCCGTGCCGGCCGGATCCACGTCGCCCGGTTGGGTCGCGGGCGGCGGCGCGTCTGTGGCTGCGGCGTCGGCAGCGGCGGTCTCGGCCGCGGCGGCAACCTGCAGGCCGGGAACGGCGCCCGCCGACCACGTGCGCGCCGGGGCCGGGGCGATGTCCAGGGAGACCAGGCCCTCTAGGGCCGGAACGGGGAGGTCGTCCGCGTCAGCGCAGCCGGCGGCGGCCGCTGTAGAACCGGCGTCCTCGGCCGGTCCGGAGAACGTGCAGGCGTCATCCGCCTGCGCGGCGGCGGCGGAGAGCGTCAGCCATGCGGCGCCGGCGACGGCGGCCAGGAGCACGCGGCGCACGGGGCGCAAGTGGCCCGAGGGGCGCAGGATGCGGCCCGCGCGGAAGGACGCAGCTGCAGGTTCCATGCGCGCACCCCCGCTCCCGGAAGACTGGACAATTGCCTACAGGGTAAGTCGGCCCCCAAGGAGAGTCCAGAGTAGAGCCGAAACTGTGCGCAGACTGAGACACTTGGCATGCAGCCGGTTCCGACCGCCCGCGGGCCCGGGTCAGTGGGCGTCGTTCGGATAGCTCACTCCAAGTTGCGCGCGGACACCGTCGAAAAGCCGCATCGTGTTCAGGGAGTCCTCCAGCGGCATGACCGGGCTCTCAGTGAGTCCCTGCTGGATGCACCGGGTGACCTCGCGGAGCTCGTAGGTGTAGCCCCGCCCGACCACCGAGAACTGCTCGGTGCGGGGATCGTCGAAGCCGATCCTGATGAGCAATTCCTTGGGGTTGTTAATGGAGCCGGAGGCCTGCAGGTAGCCCTGGCTGCCGGCGACCGTGGCCGTGCGGGGTCCATGCGCCAGCAACGAGGACGTCAGTTGGGCCTGGGCGCCATGGTGGTAGCCSAGSGTCAAGGCGTTCTGGGCGTCCACGCCGTCGTCGTTGACCCAGCCRGTGGCGCTGACSGTYTGCGGGAASCCCAAGGTGCCCAGAGCCCAGAGCAGCGGATACACCGTCAGGTCCAGCAGGGCGCCGCCGCCGTCCTTGGGCGACCAGAGCCGGGACGCGGGGGAGTAGGGCGCCGGGAAACCGAGGTCGGCGCCGACCCATTTGATCTCGCCGATCTCGCCCGAGGCAGCGATCTCGAAGGCCCGCTGCATGCTGGGCAGGAACCGGCTCCACACCGCCTCCATCAGGAACAGGCCCTTTGCCCGGGCCACAGCGATCAGCTCGGCGGCCTCCCGGGCGTTGACGGTGAGGGCCTTCTCGCACAGCACATGCTTGCCGGCGTTGAGGGCTGCAAGGGCGATCCGGTGGTGGTGGGCGTGCGGCGTGGCGACGTAGACGACGTCGACGCCGTCGTCCGCCAGCAGGCGGTCATAGCCGCTCACGCCGTCCCGGTCACCGTAGGCGCGGACAAAGCCGTAGTCGGTTGCGAAGGCATCGGCCGCCGCCTGGCTGCGGGAGCTGACGGCGTAGAGTTCCGCATCGGAGAGCAATTCAAGGTCGCGGGTGACGGCGGCGGCGATCCCGCCGGTTGCGATGATGCCCCAGCGCAGCCTAGCGCCGGTGGCTGTGCGGGGATCCTGGTCCGGCTGGCTGAACAGCCACGGCTTCGCGATGAGGGCAGACATGGTGCCATCTTCTCACCCGGGGGCGGAAGGTCCGCGGTGTCGCCGGCCCTGGCACGCCGGAGGATAAACGCCGGAGGCTCGACGCCGGGCTTTCAGTTCAGGGGTTCAGGTAAGGAGTTCAGTTCAGGAGGTGTAGTTCGGGCCGTTCGACGCCGGAGCTGCGGGCGGACCCCCAAGGCCCGCCCGCCGCTCCGACGCCGGAACGGCGCCGCAGCCCCGGCGCCGGAGAGGCGCCGGGCGGACCTCAGCCGGTGACGGCCACCGTCGCGCGGGGCCGGGCCGTTTCCTCCGTGAGCCGGCCCTGCTGGAGCCGGAAGCGCCGGTCCGTCTTGTTGGCCAGGGCGCGGTCGTGGGTGACCACCAGGATGGTGGTGTTGTGGTCCCGGCTGAGCGTGCTGAGCAGCTCGATGATGTGCTCACCGGTCTGCTCGTCCAGGTTGCCCGTGGGCTCATCGGCCAGGATCAGCTTGGGTTCGTTGGCCAGCGCCCGCGCGATCGCCACCCGCTGCTGCTCGCCGCCGGAGAGCCGGTAGATGCGCCGCACGTGCTTGTCCGGATCGAGCTGGACCTGTTCGAGCAGCGCCCGGGCGCGTTCGGCCCGGACGGACTTGCGCACCCCGGCAAACTCCATCGGCAGCATCACGTTGTCCACGGCCGAGAGGTTCGGAATCAGGTTGAACTGCTGGAACACGAATCCGATATCCCGGCGGCGGTAGTTGGTCAGCTTCCCGTCCGGCAGGCTGGCCAGGCTCACGCCGTTGACCACCACATCGCCGCTGGTGGGCTTGTCCAGGGCTCCGAGCAGGGAGAGCAGGGTGCTTTTGCCGCTGCCGCTCTTGCCCACGATCGAGGCCAGCGTGCCCTGTTCGAGCTCGAAGCTGACGTCGTTCACCGGCTTGATGGTCCGGTCGCCGGACTTGAATGTGCGGACCAGGTTCTTGACTTCGATCATGGCTACTCTCCTCGGAGGACTTCGATGGGACGGATGCGTGCGGTGAGCAGGGCCGGGACGAGGGCCCCGATGATGGCGACGCCGAACACCGCGGCGATGCCGGCGGCGATGACGCCGGGGGAGGCGCTCGCCGTCACGGAGGTCAGCAGCTGGCTCGCGCCGCCCAGGGGTCCGCCCTGGCCGCCGGGGAACCCGCCGGCGAACCCGCCCGGGCCGCCGCGCTGGCCGGTCGCCGCGCTCGTGCTGGAGCTGCTTGAGCTGATGAGGGCGCTGGCGATGCCGCCGCTGGCAAAGGAGGCGACGGCCGCGCCCACCACGCTGCCCAGGGCCACCAGGACCAGTGCCTCGAGCACAAACTGCAGGCCGATGGTGCGGTTGGGGGCGCCGATGGCCTTCAGGACACCGATCTCGCGGCGGCGTTCGCGGACCAGCATGACCATGATCAGCAGGATGATCAGGCCGGCGGTGCCAAGGGCGGCGACGAAGGCGATGAAGGAAATGTTCTTGACGCTGTCCAGCGAGCTGACGGCGGTCTCAAGGTTCCGCTGGCCCTGGGTGACGTCGGCCTTGTCCGAGCCCAGGGCCGCCTGCAGGGCGGTCTTGGCGGCGTCGACGTTTTCCATGCTGTTGACCGTGACGATCATCGTGGAGAGTTCGTCCGGCAGCGCGGCGAGGGTCTGGGCGGTCGGAAGCGTCACGTAGAGGGCGTTGTTGCCGAAGGCGGTCCCGGCGTCGAACAGTCCCCTGACGGTGAACGTCTGATCGCCGATGGTGAAGGTCGAGCCGACGCTAAGGCCGTTCTTGGTGGCCAGCGTGGTGCCCAGCAGGGCGCCGGTGGACGCGGCGGTGTAGTCGCCCAGGCCGGTACCCTGGGTCAGCTGCAGGGCCTTGCCGGTGGAGTCGACCTCGGCGCCGATGCCCGTGGCCGTGACGGGCAGCGAGAACGTGGGCGCCGCGGCTGTGCCGCTGCCGGTTGTGCCCGTTCCGGAGGTTCCCGAGGTGCCGGTACTGGCTTGGTTACGGTTGCCGAGCGTACCGGCGTCGACGGCGGCCGTGAGGCTCGTGGTGACTGATGTGGCCGACTGCCCGCCGGGGCCGCCCTGGCCTGTGCGCCCGGACGCGGCCTCGGCCGCAATTTCGGCGGCGTTGCGCAGGCGCAGCGCCTTGGTGCCGACCACGCTGCTGACGTTCGGGACCGCGGCGGCGGTGGCCGCCTGCGCCGAGGTCAGCGGTTCGCCGCCGCCCTCGAAGCCCTGGCCGCCGGCCGGATTCACGGTCAGGACCGTGCCCACCGAGGCGTTCAGCTCGGCGACCTTGCCGGTGACGGCCTGGTTGGCCACGAGCATGGCAAGGGCAAGGCCGATGGCTACGGCCAGCACGGCCACCACGGCGGCGGTCCTGACCTTGTTTCGAAAGGCGTTGCCTACACTCCGGGCAAGAACGCTCACGGTACTCCTAATTTTCTTGGGTGGTGCCACTTGCCGGACCCAATGCCCGGCGCTGGTCCCACAGTGGTACGGGCCGCTGTGCGAACCTCCCGGCGAAGCTATGGATCCGCTGTGAAGCGCAGTCAACGCAAGAGCCCCGGCCCTCCCTTGCGGGAGAGCCGGGGCTCTTGTGCCTGTCCGGCGCCCGTGGAAGGGGCACCTGGATAAGGAATTACTGCTTGGTGATCGGTCCGAGTACCGGATCGTTGGCGTAGGCCGTGTGGACGTTGGCCTGTGTCACGATGACCGGCTCCAGCAGGTAGGCCGGAACAACCTTGACCGTGTTGTTGTAGGACTTGTCGTCGTTGATCTCCGGCTTCTTGCCTGCCTGGATGTCGTTGACCATGACGATCGAGTGCTCAACGAGCGCGCGGGTGTCCTTGTTGATGGTGGAGTACTGCTCGCCCGCCATGATGGACTTGACGGACTCAACCTCGGAGTCCTGGCCCGTGACAACCGGGATCGGCTTGCCGGCGGCCTTGACCGAGGTGATGATGGCGCGGGCCAGGGTGTCGTTCGGGGACAGTACGCCGTCCAGCGCTGCAGTGCCGTAGGTTCCGGCGAGCAGGGTGTCCATGCGCTTCTGGGCGTTCTCTGCCTTCCAGCCCTGGGTAACTGCCTGCTCGAAGGTCGACTGGCCGGAGAGGACCTTCAGCGTGCCGTCGTCGATCTTCGGCTTCAGGACGCTCATGGCGCCGTCGAAGAAGACCTTCGCGTTGGCGTCATCAGGGGACCCTGCGAACAGCTCGATGTTGTACGGGCCGTCCGGCTTCTTGGCCTTCATTCCGTCCAGCAGCGCCTGGCCCTGGAGTACACCGACCTTGAAGTTGTCGTAGGCCACGTAGTAGTCCACGTTCGGGGTGTTCAGCAGCAGACGGTCATACGCGATGATCGTGGCGCCGGCGTCCTTGGCCTGCTGGAGCTGGGTGCCCAGCTGCGCACCGTCGATGGCGCCGACGATGATGACCTTGTCGCCCTTGGTGATCATGGCACTGATCTGGTTCTGCTGCTCCGAAACGCCGCCATTGGCGAACTGAACATCCGGCTTGTAGCCGGCCTTGGTGAGGCCGTCGTTGAACAGCTGCTCCGCCAGGACCCAGTTTTCCGAGGTCTTCTGGGGGAGTGCGACGCCGATCGCGGAGCCCTTCGGGAACGCCTCGCCTCCGGTGGTTGAACCGCCGGTAGTCCCGGTGTCCGAACGGCCGCAGGCTGTCAGCGCCAGTGCCGCAATAGCAGCGATTGCTGCTGCCTTTCCTGCTTTACCAATCATTCGCATTGCTTGGTTCACTTTCTTTTGGTGGTGTGCGGAGAACTATGGGAATTCGGGGCCGGGGGAGTGAATCAGATCCCCCGGGAGATGACCTCTTTGGTCTGGGTGGTTTCGTCGGCCTTGATCTCGCTGCTGCGGCCGAAGTTCTTCATCAGCATGCCGATGACCGACTTCTTGCTCTGGGTCTTGTTGTAGACGTCGAACGCGACGGCGATCAGCAGGACCAGGCCCTTGATCATCTGGGTGAGGTCGGCGCCGACGCCCAGGAGCTGCAGGCCGTTGTTCAGCACGGCCATGACCAGGCCACCGATGATCGAGCCGATCACGGTGCCCACGCCGCCGGTAACCGCGGCGCCGCCGATAAACACAGCAGCGATGGCGTCCAGTTCCCAGCCGACGCCGTCGAACGGCCCCGATGCGGTGGAGCGGCCGACGAAGATCATGCCGGCGAGGCCGGCGAGGATGGACATGTTCATCATGACCAGGAAGTTGACCTTCTTGGACTGGACGCCGGAGAGCTCGGCGGCGTGCCGGTTGCCGCCGACGGCGTAGATGTGGCGGCCGATGACGGTCTTGGAGGAGATGAAGCCGTAGATGAGGATCAGGACGGCGAGGATCAGGCCCGGGATCGGGAACGAGGTGCCGGGCCGGCCGGTGGCGAAGAGGTACGTGGCGTAGAGGATGGCGCCGCAGACCAGGACCAGCTTGAGGATGCTGATCCAGGCTTCGGGAACATCGGCGCCGAGTTCCTTGGCGGCGCGGCGGGAGCGGATCTCGCTGAAGATCACGTACGCGACGGCCAGCAGGCCGATCAGCAGGGTGAGGTTGTTGTATCCGGTTTTCGGGCCGATCTCAGGCAGGTAGCCGGAGCCGATGTACTGGAAGTCGCCGGGGACCGGGATGGTGTTCGACTTGCCGACGAACTGGTTGGCGCCGCGGAAGATCAGCATGCCGGAGAGCGTGACGATGAACGCGGGAATGCCGACGTAGGCGACCCAGAATCCGTGCCAGGCTCCGATCAGGACGCCCAGCCCCAGCCCCATCAGGATGCCGATGTACCAGGGCATGCCCCAGTCGCGGATGAAGAGGGCAACGCAGACGCCCACGAAGGCCGCGACGGAGCCGACGGAGAGGTCGATGTGGCCGGCGATGATGACCAGCACCATGCCGATGGCGAGGATCAGGATGTAGGAGTTGCCGTTGAAGAGGTTGATGACGTTGCCCGACGTGAGCGTGCGGCCCTCCGTGAAAATCTCGAAGAACACGATCAGCGCAACCAGGGCGAAGATCATGCCGAATTGGCGGGTGTTGCCGCCAAAGAGCTTCTTGAGCGCGTTCATTGTTTCAGTCCTTGTTTCCGGGTAGTTCGGCTAGTTCTGGATGGTCCCAGTGGGCGATGCAGTCTTGCGGGCGGACGTCATGAGCTTCATGAGGTTTTCCTGGCTGGCTTCGTCCTTGGTCAGCACGCCGGTGATGGCGCCTTCGAAAATCGTGTAGATCCGGTCTGAGAGGCCCAGCAACTCGGGCAGTTCCGAGGAAATGACGATCACGGCTTTGCCCTCGTTGGCCAGCCTCTGGATGATGCCGTAGATCTCGTACTTGGCGCCGACGTCGATTCCTCGGGTGGGCTCGTCCAGGATCAGCACGTCCGGGTCGGTGAACATCCACTTCGCCAGCACTACCTTCTGCTGGTTGCCGCCGGAGAGCTTCGCGACGCCTTCCTCCACCGAAGGGGTCTTGGTCCGCAGCGACTTCCGGTATTCCTCCGCGACGGCGTATTCCTTGTTCTTGTCCACCACGAAGTGCTTGCTGATCTTGCGCAGGTTCGCCGAGACGGTGGTGGCCTTGATGTCATCCAGCAGGTTCAGGCCCAAGGACTTGCGGTCCTCCGTGACGTATCCCAGCCCGGCGTCGATCGCCTGGCGGACGTTCTTGAGCTGCAGTTCCTTGCCGTCTTTGAAGACATGGCCGGAGATGAAGCGGCCGTAGGAGCGGCCGAACACGGACCGGGCCAGCTCGGTGCGGCCGGCCCCCATCAGGCCTGCGAAGCCGACGATCTCGCCCCGGCGGACGAAGAAGCTGGAGTTCTTGCAGACCAGGCGGTCCTGGACCTGCGGATGCCCGACGTTCCAGTCCTTCACTTCGAATAGCACCTCGCCGATCTTCGGCTCGTGGTCCGGGAACCGGGATTCCAGCGTCCGGCCCACCATGCCCTTGATGATGCGGTCCTCGTCGACACCGTCGGCCTTGACGTTCAGCGTCTCGATCGACTTGCCGTCGCGGATGATCGTGATCTCATCGGCGATCTGTTCGATCTCGTTGAGCTTGTGGGAAATGATGATCGAGGTGATGCCCCGGCCCTTCAGGCCCAGCATGAGGTCCAGCAGGTGCTGGGAATCGGATTCGTTCAGCGCGGCGGTGGGCTCGTCCAGGATCAGGAGCTTCACGGACTTGTTCAGCGCCTTCGCGATATCCACGAGCTGCTGCTTGCCGACGCCGATCTCCTTGATGGGGGTGTCCGGGTCCTCCCGCAGCCCCACCCGGGCCAGCAGTTCGGTGGACCGCAGCCGGGCCTCGGCCCAGTCGATCACCCCGCGCTTGGTCGGCTCGTTGCCGAGGAAGATGTTCTCCATGATGGACAGTTCGGGGATGAGCGCGAGTTCCTGGTGGATGATCACGATCCCGGCGTGCTCGCTGGCGCGGATGTCCTTGAACTCCTGGACCTCGTTCTGGTAAACGATGTCGCCGGTGTACGTGCCGAAGGGGTAGACCCCCGACAGGACCTTCATGAGGGTCGATTTGCCGGCGCCGTTCTCACCGCAGATGGCGTGGATCTCGCCTGCCTTCACCCGCAGGCTCACATCGGCCAAAGCTTTAACGCCGGGGAACTCCTTGGTGATGGAGCGCATCTCGAGGATTAGCGGCTCACTGTGCGTGTTGAGGGACGTCATCTGCCCTTACGCCTCCAATGCATGACTTCGTTGTCCGCCCCTGCAAACCGCAGGGCCGTCTGATGGAAAAGTAAACTGGATCACGCCCTTGTCGTCAAGTCTTTAACGCAACGGGCGGATAACAAAATGATTAGTTGCGCCGGATTCCCGCGTGTTGGAACACCAAAGCCGTGGCTCCGAGGGCCTCCGCGCGGTCGCCCAGGGACGACATCGTGAGGGTGGTGGTCTCGCCGATCACCGGCACGGCGTGGCGGATCAAGCCGCGCCGGATGGGGTCCAGGAGCAGCTCGCCAAGCCCCGCCAGCGGGCCGCCGACCACAATGACTTCGGGGTTGATCAGGTTCGCCACGTTGCCCAGGGCGCGTCCGACGGCGAGACCGGCGTCGTCCACCACGCGGAGCGTCGCGGAGTCCCGTTCCAGGGCCTTGCGGACGATGTCCCCGGGCGTCAGGGGCCGGTCCTCGCCGCGGCTCAGGAGCTCGATCATGGTGGTGGTGGAGGCGATGGTTTCCAGGCAGCCGCGGTTCCCGCAGCGGCAGATCAGCCCGTGTTCGTGGATGGTGGCATGGCCTATTTCGCCGGTGATGCCGACGTTGCCGTAGTAGGGGGCGCCGTTGAGGATCAGGCCCGCGCCAATACCCGAGCCGATCTTGAGGAACATCAGGTTGCTGATGCCGCTGTGCGGCCCCCACGTGACCTCGGAAAGGGCGCCCAAGTTGGAGTCATTGTCCACGAATACGGACAGTTGCAACGCTTCTTCTAGGCGTTTGAGGATGTTGATGCCCACCCATTCGGGCAGGATCGCCCCCTGTGCCACGGTGCCGGTGCGGCGGTCGATGGGGCCGGGGATTCCGACGCCGGCACCCACCAGGGCGCTGCGCTCCACGCCGCTGTCCGCGAGCAGCCGGTCCAGCACTCCGACGGCGGCCTGGATGCCTTCCTCGGCGTGGTGGCCCAGGGGCAGCAGGACCGACTCCTCGGCGATCACGTGATAGCTGAGCGAGGCCAACACCACGCGCAGGTGGCGCCGGCCAAAATCGATCCCGACGGCGACCGCTCCGTTGCTGTTGAGCCGGACGTTCAGGGCCCGCCGCCCGGAGCTGGTGATGGGCTCGGTCGAGGCGAGACCGGCGTCCTGCATGATCTTGACGATGTTCGAGACCGTAGCGGTGGAGAGGCCTGTCTGCCGGGCCAGTTCTGCCTGCGTGGACGGTCCCGCGAGGAGGCATTCGATGATCCGCTGCTGGTTCAGGTGCCGGAGGGCGGACTGCGATCCCGGGTTCTTGGTTCGGCTCCTCGTTGAGCGCGTTGGTGAGGGCATGCTATGAAGCGTGCCGTATCCGCGGCTTGTAGTCAAGAAGTTAACGCAACGGTAACGGCCGCCTCAGCCGCCGCGGACCTCAGGCGCCGTGGAGTTCGCGGTGCGCCCGGGCCAGTTCCTGGTAGTGCGCCGCGTTGTGCTGGACGCCGGCGAACTCTTCGTCGCTGAGTTCGCGCCGGACTTTGGCCGGAACTCCTGCCACCAGCGATCGGGGCGGGATGACAGTGCCCTCCAGCACCACGGCCCCGGCGGCGATGAGGGACCCCGCGCCAATCACGGCCCCGTTGAGGATGGTGGCGCTCATGCCGATCAGGCAGTCGTCCTCGACAGTGCAGCCGTGGACCACGGCGCTGTGGCCGACGCTGACCCTGGCCCCGACCGTGCAGGGGAAGCCGGGATCGGCGTGCAGGACCACGTTGTCCTGCAGGTTGCTGCCCGCGCCCACGGTGATCGCGGCGGTGTCGGCCCGGACGGAGACACCGTAGAAGGCGCTGGAGTTCTCGGCCAGGGTGGCGTTGCCGATCACGGAGGCCGTGGGTGCGATGAAGGCGGAGTCATGGACGGCCGGGGCGGTGCCGGCGAATGCGTAGAGGGGAGCCATGCCACCAGCCTAGAACACCTCCCGCTGCCACCCCCCAATGCCGTTGAGCTATCAGTTGTGGTCCCCATCGGCGCTGTTTGAGCACCACAAGTGATAGCGCAACGGGAAGGATGGGTCAGGCCGGGCCGCGGAGAACCGTGAAGCCCGGGCCGCGGTTGYGGCCCTCGCTGCGCGGGTCGGGRACGGGGAGGACGACGGCGATCGGCGCGCCSGGTTCCGCCACCCGCCCYAGYTCGCGGACGACGTCGTCCCACTCCCCGGGGGCCAGRCCCGCCAGGGCGTCCACCGCCCACACCGAGGAAAACGCGGCGTCGGCGAACGGCAGCGATACCGGGCTGGCCACMGAGGCCTCCAGCCCGTGCGCCCGGGCGACATGGATGTTCTCCTCGGASGGGTCCACRCCKGTGAAATGGATGCCGGACTGTACAAAAYGCAGCCCGTCGGCGCCCCGGCCGCAGTCCAGCCCCAGCACKCCGTGCCGTCCCTCGGWCTTCAACAGCGCCACAAACGATTCGAGCCGGTCCCGCCGGGTGGATCCCATAGTCCTAGTGAAGGACCGGTTTCAGTTAAAGACAACCGTCCGGTTGCCGTCGAGCAGGACGCGGTGCTCGGCGTGCCACTGCACGGCCTGGGCGAGSGTGCGGCCCTCCACGTCGCGGCCCATCTGGACGAACTGCTCRGCGGTRCGCCGGTGGTCCACGCGGATGACTTCCTGCTCGATGATGGGGCCCTCATCCAGGGCGGCCGTGACGTAGTGTGCCGTGGCGCCGATGAGCTTCACGCCGCGGGCGTGCGCCTGGTGGTAGGGCTTGGCCCCCTTGAAGGAGGGCAGGAACGAGTGGTGGATGTTGATGGCCTTGCCCGTGAGGTCGGCGCACAGYTCGTCGGAGATGATCTGCATGTACCGGGCCAGCACGGTGAGCTCGATGTCGTGCTCTTTCATCAGGACCCGGAGGGCGTCTTCTGCCTGGACCTTGGTGTCCGGGGTGACGGGGATGTGGTGGAACGGGATGCCGTAGAAGTCCGCCAGMCCCTCAAGGTCGCGGTGGTTGGASACGATGGCCGGAATCTCAATCGGCAGGGTGCCGGAGCGCTGCAGGAACAGCAGATCGTTCAGGCAGTGCGCGGACGTGCTGGCCATCAGCAGGGTGCGGACCTTCCGGCCGGCCGGGTTGAGGCTCCACTGCATTCCGAAGGCCTGCGCCACGGGTTCGAGCGCCGCCTGCAGCTCCGCCAGGGTCGCCGCCGTGGTCGCCTCCACCCGCATGAAGAAGGTGCCTGTGCCCTGGCTGCCGTACTGCTGGGAGTCTGTAATATTGCAGCCCGCCACCAGGAGGGCCCCGGCGACGGCGTGCACGATTCCGGGCCGGTCGGGGCAGGAGAGGGTGAGGATATAGGAGGCAGTGAGGTTCTGGTCAGTCACGAAGAACAGCCTACCTGCGCTTCAGGGGCAGTTTTGAAAGGGTTTTGGTAGTGTTAACCCGTCGCAACTGGCGTTGGATGGGCTAACCATCAGGGAGCGGCACTCACGAAGACCACGGATCGTACGCCTGGGCCGAGGGTCATGTTTTACCGGTCGGCAGCACCAGTGCTGCCACGGCCGTTGCTGGCTCCCATGCGGGTGCCATCCGCCGCTGTCGCGGCCCGCTGTCAGTCTTGCTGTCCACGGGCCCGTAATCAAAGAGCGGTGCAACGGGCCAGCCGGTAGCCTGACCAATAGCCGTACCCGTTGCCTACCAGGAGTTCCTCGTGACTACTACTACCGCCACCTCAGCCGCCGTGAGCAACCAGCCGCTGGCCGAACTCGACCCTGAAATCGCCGCCGTACTGGCCCAGGAGCTTGGCCGCCAGCGCGGCACCCTGGAAATGATCGCCTCCGAGAACTTTGCCCCGCGCGCCGTCATGGAAGCCCAGGGTTCCGTCCTGACCAACAAGTACGCCGAAGGCTACCCGGGACGCCGCTACTA
This sequence comes from Arthrobacter sp. 05T47, assembly GCF_056395825.1. NCBI lineage: Bacteria > Bacillati > Actinomycetota > Actinomycetes > Micrococcales > Micrococcaceae > Arthrobacter > Arthrobacter sp. 05T47. The sequence continues at coordinate 51,409 of NZ_JBFTKG010000020.1, forward strand.
CGGCGGCTGTGAGTACGTCGACGTCGCCGAGCAGCTCGCGATCGACCGCGTCAAGGATCTCTTCGGCGCCGAATACGCCAACGTGCAGCCGCACTCCGGCGCGCAGGCCAACGCAGCAGCGCTCGCCGCCATGATCACCCCGGGTGACAAGATCCTGGGCCTCTCCCTTGCCCACGGCGGTCACCTCACCCACGGCATGAAGCTGAACTTCTCCGGCAAGCTCTACAACGTAGCCGCCTACCAGGTCGAGGAAGACAACTTCCGGATCGACATGGACAAGCTGCGCGAGCAGGCCATCGCCGAAAAGCCCCAGGTCATCATCGCCGGCTGGTCCGCCTACCCGCGGCACCTCGACTTCGCCGCCTTCCGCTCGATCGCCGACGAGGTCGGCGCCCTGCTCTGGACCGACATGGCGCACTTCGCCGGCCTCGTCGCCGCCGGGCTGCACCCGAGCCCGGTCCCGCACTCCGACGTCGTGACCTCCACAGTGCACAAGACGCTGTCCGGTCCGCGCTCCGGCGTGATCCTGGCCAAGCAGGAATGGGCCAAGAAGCTTAACTCCGCAGTCTTCCCCGGCCAGCAGGGCGGCCCGCTCATGCACGTGATCGCCGCGAAGGCCGTGGCCTTCAAGATCGCCGGCACCGAGGAATTCAAGGAACGCCAGGAGCGCGTGCTCGAAGGCGCCAAGRTCATCGCCGAACGCCTCGGCCAGGCCGAYGTCGCCGGCGCCGGCGTCTCGGTCCTGACCGGCGGCACSGACGTGCACCTGGTCCTGGTGGACCTGCGCAACTCCCAGCTGGACGGCCAGCAGGCCGAGGACCTCCTGCACTCGGTGGGCATCACCGTCAACCGCAACGCCGTGCCGTTCGACCCCCGCCCGCCGATGGTCACCTCCGGCCTGCGCATCGGCACCCCGGCCCTGGCCACCCGCGGCTTCGGCGCCGAGGAATTCACCGAGGTTGCGGACATCATCGCCACGGCGCTGAAGTCCGGCGCGGCCACCGAYATCGAGGCCCTGCAGGCRCGCGTGGACAAGCTCGCTGCCGACTTCCCGCTGTACCCGCAGCACGAGCAGTGGTAGKCCATGACTTCTGCTGACACCGCAARAGCAGCTGCAAAAACGGCTGACACTGCACAAATCCTTGACGGGAAGGCTACCGCCGCAACCATCAAGGCCGAACTGACCCAGCGCGTGGCCGCACTSAAGGCCAAGGGCATCACCCCCGGRCTGGGCACCATCCTGGTGGGCTCCGATCCCGGCAGYACCTGGTAYGTGGCCGGCAAGCACAAGGACTGCGCCGAGGTGGGCATCACGTCCATCCGCCGCGACCTGCCGGAAGAGACCAGCCAGGAGGAGCTCCTGRCCGTGGTMCGCGAGCTCAACGCCAACCCGGAGTGCACCGGCTACATCGTCCAGCTGCCGCTGCCCAAGCACATCGACCAGGACGTCGTCCTGGAGGCCATGGATCCCGAGAAGGAYGCCGACGGYCTGCACCCGATGAACCTSGGCCGGCTCGTGGCCAACGTCAGCGGACCCATGAAGTCCCCGYTGCCYTGCACGCCCAAGGGCTGCGTGGAGCTGCTGACCCGGCACGGGATCGACCTGAAGGGCAARCGCGTCCTCGTGGTCGGCCGCGGCGTCACCATCGGCCGGCCGGTGGGCCTGCTGCTGACCCGCAAGGACGTCAACGCCACGGTCATCCTGGCCCACACCGGAACGGYGGACCTGCCGGCGGAACTGCGGCAGGCCGACGTCGTGATCGCCGCGGCCGGCCAGCCGCACATGATCAAGGCGGCAGACCTGAAGCCGGGCGCCATTGTCCTCGACGTCGGCGTCAGCCGGGTTGACGACGGCAACGGCAAGGCCGTGGTCACCGGAGACGTTGAGCCCGCCGCGGCCGACGTCGCCGCCTGGCTTTCGCCGAACCCCGGGGGAGTGGGTCCGATGACCCGCGCCATGCTGCTGGCCAACGTGGTGGAAACCGCGGAGCGCCACCTGGCGGCGGAAAGCCACCCGGGGATCGCCTGAGGATCCCGCCTGATGACAGGGCACCTGCTTCCCGCGAAGCAGGTGCCCTGTGCCGTTAAAGGCATAACGGARCGGATACATCCGGAGATTTTACGAAAAGACTCTTTCATAGTTTGCGGGTATCCACTACCGTGGTGCGGGTGTCCGAACTTGTCTCGAAAGAATCGCGCGTGAGCGGCCCMTCAGATGCCCCTCCGCAGTACGTCATCACCGCCGAGAACCTCACCAAACGCTACGGCGATGTCACCGCCGTGGACGGCATCTCCTTCCGCGTCCCTGCCGGGGAAGCCTTCGGCCTGCTGGGYCCCAATGGCGCCGGCAAGTCMACCACGATGAAGATGATCGGCGGGGTCTCSCAGCGCACCTCCGGCAGCCTGAGCATCATGGGCCTGGATCCCGAACAGCACGGTCCGGAAGTCCGCGCCCACCTGGGCGTGGTGCCGCAGCAGGACAACCTGGACGAGGAACTGAAGGTCCGGGACAACCTGCTGGTCTACGGCCGCTACTTCGGCCTGCCCATGAGCTACCTCAAGCCCAAGGCCGACGAGCTGCTGGAATTCGCCCAGCTCACCGACAAAGCCAAGTCCAAGGTCGACGCCCTGTCCGGGGGCATGAAGCGCCGCCTGACAATCGCCCGCTCGCTGATCAACGAGCCCCGGATCCTGCTGCTGGACGAGCCGACGACGGGCCTGGACCCGCAGGCACGGCACATCCTCTGGGACCGGCTGTTCCGGCTCAAGGAACAGGGCGTCACCCTGATCCTCACCACGCACTACATGGACGAGGCCGAACAGCTCTGCGACCGCCTGATCGTGGTGGACAAGGGCAAGATCATGGCCGAGGGGTCTCCGGCCAGCCTGATCCGCGAATACTCCACCCGGGAGGTCCTTGAACTGCGCTTCGGCTCGGAGCGCAACGCCAGCGTGGGCGCGGAGCTCGAGGGCATCGGCGAACGCCTGGAGACCCTGCCGGACCGGGTGCTCATCTACGCCCACGACGGCGAGGCCGCCCTGGAGCAGGTCACCGCCCGCGGCCTGCGGCCGGTCACGTCCCTGGTCCGCCGCTCCTCGCTCGAAGACGTCTTCCTGCGCCTGACCGGCAGGAGCCTCGTTGACTAACGTAACKCCKGCACCGCAGGCGGCAGGCACGACGGCGGCGCCKGCMCTGCGCGCGCACTCGCCGGAAATCTCGGCGGCACGGGCCCGGAAGTGGGGTGCCTTCTACTACGCCGAACAGGTCCTGCGCGTCATGAAGGGCTACGGCTGGACCATCGTCATGTAYGGCGTGGGACAGCCGGTGGCCTACCTGTTCGCGATGGGCGTTGGCCTGGCCACGCTGGTCCAGGCCAACGGCGCCGGCGTGTTCGGCGGGGTCAGCTACCTGACGTTCATMGCGCCGGCCCTGCTGATCTCGGCCGCCGTCATGACRGCCGCCAACGAGTTCACGTTTCCCGTCATGGACGGCTTCAAATGGCGGCGCGTCTACTACGGCCCGCAYGCCTCGCCGCTGACGCCGGAACAGATCGCAGGCGGCCAGGTCATCGCCGTGACCGTCCGYTTCCTGCTGCAGTCGGCCATCTACTTCGCCGTCGTCGCGCTGTTCGGGGCCTCGCCCGGCGCCTGGGGCTGGGTATCGATCCTCATCGCCACCCTCGCCGGCCTGTCCTTCGGCCTGCCGCTCATGGCCTACGCGGCCACCATCAAGGAGGACAAGGGCCAGTTCGCCATGGTCATGCGGTTCATTGTCATGCCGCTGTTCCTCTTCTCCGGCACGTTCTTCCCCCTGGACACGCTCCCGCTCGGCGTCCGCTGGATCGGCTGGATCTCACCGATCTGGCACGGCACGGAACTGGGCCGCGTGGTCAGCTACGGCTACGAGGAACCGCCGTGGCTCACCATCGTCCACCTCCTGTTCCTGCTGGGCCWGGCGGCCGTCGGCTGGATCCTGACCAAGCGCCAGTTCGCCAAAAGGATGGCCTCATGAGCGTRCTGACCGGAAGTTTCAACGCGGGCGACCACAGCGTCACCGACGCGGCGCGCCGCCGGCGCTTCGGGCCCATCTACTCCCGCAACGTCCGCGCCGTCGTGGCCCGCGGGCTCATGGCGACCAAGAGCAGCAACTGGATGGTCATGGTCTCCGGGTTTTTCGAACCSGTGCTGTACCTGATCTCCATGGGCGTGGGCCTGGGCGCCATCGTCGGTTCCGTCCAGGGCCCGGGCGGGCAGGAGATCAGCTACGCCGCRTACATCGCTCCGGCGCTGCTGGCCGTTTCCGCCATGAACGGCGCCGTCTATGACTCCACCTGGAACGTCTTCTTCAAGATGAACTTCGCCAAGCTCTACCAGGGCATGCTCTACACCTCGCTGGGGCCGCTGGATGTCGCCATGGGGGAGATCTTCCTGGCCCTGCTGCGCGGGGCCATGTACGCGACCGGCTTCACGGCCGTCATGGGCGTGATGGGGCTGATCACCACGCCGTGGGCCATCCTGATGATCCCGGCCTCGGTGCTCATTGCCTTCGGCTTCGCGAGCTTCGGCATGGGGATCACGAGCTTCATGAAGACCTTCCAGCAGATGGACTGGATCAACTTCGTGATGCTGCCGATGTTCCTCTTCAGCGCCACGTTCTACCCGCTCAGCGTCTACCCGCAGTCCATCCAGTGGCTCATCCAGGCCATGCCCCTRTGGCACGGCGTGGAACTGCTGCGCCAGATCAGYGTGGGCGTYTTCACCCCGGCCACGGCCGTGCACATCGGCTACTACCTCGTGATGATCGCCCTCGGCGTCCTGCTCACCACGAGCCGGCTGCGCAAACTGTTCCTCAAGTAGGGATCCTTCCARGCSATCCTTCGACAAAAGGAGAACCCATGATCGGCAAATGGCAATCCCTCGTCATCGACTGTGAGGACCCGGACAYCCTGGCGGCCTTCTAYCAGGAGCTGCTGGGCTTGGACCGGATCCAGGAGCACGAGGACTGGATWTCGATCGGCGACGCCACCGGCCGGCCSGGCGTGGACTTCCAGCGCGTCGAACGGCTGGTCCGTCCGCAGTGGCCCGACGCCGAGCACCCGCAGCAGATGCACGTGGATGTACTCGTCGAGGACCTCGAGGCCGCCGAAGCCGAGGTGYTCCGCCTCGGCGCGGCACGCCTGAATGCCGGTTCGAAGACCTTCCGGGTCTACACGGACCCCAGCGGCCACCCCTTCTGCCTGGTTCTTACCTAGACGCGGTTGTGACCTGGCTTGCCGGGTCTGTCCCAAGSTGGGGCGGCGTTCGCCCGGGGTGGAAGCGCACCGGGCGGCCGGCCCCGTTTGCGATAATGGGCTCATGCAATCTCTGGGTRACTCCGCGTCAATGTCCAACGACTCCACGGCCAGGGGCCGGTTCTCCATGTTCCGCATCAGCGGGCCGGGGTTGCTGGTCTTGATCATCGCGTTCGTGGTGGCCGTCATCTTCGCGGCCAACCAGAACGAGGTCGTGGGCTGGATCGTGGCGATCATCGCCGGCTTCTGGCTGGTSCTGGCRTCCTTYGTCGTGTTCAGCATCCAGAAGGCCGCCAAAAAAGCCGGCGCCAGGCTCAACGAGGCCCAGAACGCCTTCAACGCCGCCACCGGCCGGCCGCCGGCCGCCGGCAGCGCTGACCACGGCGGCACCCGCSTGGTCAGCGAACGCCGCGAATCGGACGGCGTCCGGGACATGAAGCTGGACCAYTCCTTCAAGATCGTCCAGGTCCAGGTCCGCGTCGTCGAGCAGGAGCGCGARAAGGGYGACGCCGCGGATCCCGACACGATCCGCCGCGCCCTGGAAACCATTGAGATCACCGCCACCAATGCGCGGGACATGATCAAATCCTCGGGCGGCGACGACGCACCCGTTAGCGGAACCATCATCGACTAGAGTGGATCGGGTGAGCTCGGCATTGAAGAAGGACCACCTTCGCATCGCRTCAGTCAACGTCAACGGCCTGCGTGCCGCCTACAAGAAGGGCATGGCGGAGTGGCTTGAGCCCCGCGAGGTGGACATCCTGTGCCTCCAGGAGGTGCGCGCGCCTGACGCGATCGTCGAGGAACTGCTCGGCGAGGGCTGGTAYATCCTGCACGCAGAGGCCGAGGCCAAGGGCCGGGCCGGCGTCGCCATCGCCTCCCGCGAAGAGCCCCTTGCCACCCGGGTGGGGATCGGGGATGACTTCTTCGCYACAGCCGGTCGCTGGGTCGAGGCCGAYTACATCGTCCGGGAYGCTGCCGGGCAGGCCTCGCAGCTGTCCGTTGTCAGCGCCTATGTGCACTCGGGCGAGGCCGGCACCCCCAAACAGGACGACAAGTTCCGTTTCCTGGATGTCATGACCACGCGCCTGCCTGAACTCGCCAAGCACAGTGACCACGCCCTGGTGGTGGGCGACCTCAACGTCGGCCACACGGAACTGGACATCAGGAACTGGAAGGGCAACGTCAAACGTGCCGGGTTCCTGCCGGAGGAGAGGGCCTATTTCGACCGCTTCTTCGGCGAGGAAATCGGCTGGAAGGATGTTCACAGGGGCCTGGCGGGTAACGTCGACGGCCCCTACACTTGGTGGTCGCAACGGGGCCAGGCCTTCGACAAYGACACCGGCTGGCGYATCGATTACCACATGGCCACGCCCGCTCTCGCTGCRGCCGCAGTGTCMGCCGTTGTTGACCGGGCAGCGTCCTGGGACACCCGCTTCTCCGACCACGCCCCGCTGGTAGTGGACTACCGGCTCTAGTTGTAAGGCTTCCACGAATGACCTCTCCTTCCACCGCGACCACAGGCGCGGCCGCCGACGCCGGCACCGTCCCKGACGCCGTCCTCGCGGCCGCCCCCACGRCCGGCACGGCCACCGCCGCCCGGCACCGCATCCTCTCCGGCATGCAGCCCTCCGCCGACTCCCTGCACCTGGGCAACTACCTCGGSGCGCTCGTGAACTGGGTCCGGATGCAGGACGAGTACGACGCCGTCTTCTTCATCCCGGACCTGCACGCGATCACCGTTCCGCAGGATCCCGCCGARCTGGCCCACCGCACCCGGGTCACGGCYGCKCAGTACATTGCCGGCGGCGTGGACGTGGACAAGTGCACGCTGTTCGTCCAGTCCCAGGTGCCCGAGCACGCCCAGCTGGCCTGGGTGCTGAACTGCATCACCGGATTCGGCGAGGCATCGCGGATGACCCAGTTCAAGGACAAGGCCCACAAACAGGGCTCAGACCACGCCAGCGTGGGRCTGTTCACCTACCCCATCCTGCAGGCCGCGGACATCCTCCTGTACCAGCCGCACGGCGTMCCYGTGGGCGAGGACCAGCGCCAGCACGTGGAACTCAGCCGCGACCTGGCCCAGCGGTTCAACACCCGCTTCGGCCACACCTTCACGGTCCCGCAGCCCTTCATCCAGAAGGAATCCGCCAAGATCTACGACCTGCAGCATCCCACCGCGAAGATGTCCAAGTCCGCGGAATCCCCGGCAGGCCTGATCAACCTGCTGGACGATCCCAAGGTCACSGCCAAGCGGATCAAGTCGGCCGTGACGGATGCCGARACGGAAATCCGGTTYGACCGCGAAACCAAGCCGGGCGTCTCCAACCTGCTGACCATYTACTCGGCCATTACCGGGCAAAGCGTTGACGCCCTGGTCACCGCGTATGAGGGCAAGATGTACGGCCACCTCAAGGTGRACCTGGCCGAGGTRGTCACCGAGCACCTGACTCCGATCCGGAACCGGGCCAACGAGCTGCTGAACGACCCCGCGGAGCTGGACCGGCTCCTGGCCCTSGGCGCGGACAAGGCCCGGGAGATTGCCTCGCTCACTCTGCGCGACGTCTACGCCAAGGTGGGTTTCCTGCCCTACGCCGGCGCCCAGGGAGTCCGCTAGGTCAATGTCCTCCGTCAGCAAAGTCACCGCCAAAGTCGCCGCGTCGAACGGGCAGGCACGCAGCGAAGGCATCAGCATCGGTGTGATCCTGAGCTTCCCGGCGGACATCGCTGAGGAGCTCCAGCGMTGGCGGGCATCCTTCGGTGACCCCATGGCCGCCGTCGTYCCGGCCCACATCACGCTGGTGACCACGACGATGACGCAGGACTGGGAGGCGACCTGTAACCATGTCMGGGACGTGGCACGCGGMCAGCAGCCGTTCACGATCACCATCGCGGGGACCGGGTCATTCCGGCCCGTGTCCCCGGTGGTGTTCCTGAACGTCGAGGACGGYTTCGGGGACTGCGTGAACCTGCACCGCCAGCTGCAGTCCGGCCCGCTGGAGCGGGAGTTGCCCTTCGCCTACCATCCGCACGTCACCGTGGCCCACGAYGTCGCCCCGGAAAGCCTCGATGAGGCCGAAACGGCCCTCAAGGACTACAGGGCCACGTTCCCTGTGGCTAGCATGGGACTTTACGAGCACGATGACAACGGCATCTGGCAGCTACGGGAAGAGCTTGACTTTGGGACCAAACCTGACCACGACAGAGGCCCGGACGGCACCGCAAACGCCCGCTGAGCCGCCGCTCCCCACCGATCTGGCCGGGCTGAAACTGGAAGTCATCCGCAAGCGGGTCGAGTGGGGCAGGACCCGGCGCTCCGGGGGCGGATGGATCGCCTCGCTGATGGCCATGGTGGCGTGGCTGCTGGCCCGGGTCAACGCCCTGCTGCCGATGCGCGCGTACCTGCACTACCTGCGCCAGCGCGGCCCGCTGCTGAGCGCGGGMATCGGGTTCAGGATGTTTTTCTCCATCACGGGCCTCCTGGCCACCGGACTCTCCCTKGCCGGSCTCGTCCTCAGCGGACATCCGGCCCTGCTGGAGACGATTATCAAGAGCGTGGACGCCGCCGCGCCCGGGCTGCTGCAGGTCGACGGCAGCGARGGMCTGGTTGACCCCTATCAGCTCCTGAACCCAGCCAGCCTGGGCTGGGCCGCCGGGATCGCGGCCGTGGTGACGGTCTTTACGTCCCTGGGCTGGATCAGYGGCATTCGCGACGGTATGCGGGGCATGATGCAGCTCGGCCCCCTGGTGATGAATCCGATCCTGCAGATACTCAAGGACGTCGGCACGCTGCTGCTRATGGGGGTGGCCCTGGTGGTCAGCGCCGCGGCCTCGCTGATATTCGGTACGGCCGCGGGATGGGTGACCSAGCAGCTGGAACTCGATCCCGTGCTGGCCGGGCCGATGACGACCTCGATCACTATCCTCGTGCCGCTGCTGCTCGGCTGGGGTACCGCCCTGATCATGTACCGGGTGGCCGCGGGCCTGAAACCKGCCCGGCGCTCCCTGCTGGAAGGGACAACCCTCGCCGCAGTGGGCACCACCATCCTGCAGATCTTCAGCACCCAGCTGCTGGCCAGTGCGGGCAAGAACCCCATCCTGGCGCCCTTCGCCATCATCATTGGCCTGCTGATCTGGTTCAACCTGGTCAGCCAGGTCTACGTGATCTGCGCCGCGTGGGTGGCGATCCGGGAAGAGGACCTCAAGGCCGGACCCGCCACCGCGACCACCGGCTGGGGCGCCCGGCGGGTCCAGCCGGGCAAGACACCGGTGGAGCACAGGGCCCGCCGGCGGCCGCTGTCGGCCGCGTTCAGGCGTCGAGGTACTGGTCGGCCCACGCCGAAATAATCTTCGCGGCACGGGCCGCCTGGCCCTTGCCCGTCAGGAGGTGGTCGCTGCCCTCGAGCGAGACGAAGCTGCGGGGATGGCGTGCGGTCTGGAAGATGGTGCTGGCATTTTCGATGCCCACCGTGTTGTCGGTGGGGGAGTGCAGCACCATGAGCGGCTTGTGGAGCCGGTGGATGCAGTCCGTCAGGTCCGCGTTYTCGAGGTCCTCGACGAAGTGSCGCCGGATCTCCACCCTCTTCCCGCCCAGGTCCACCTCGGCGCTTCCCTCGCTCAGGATCCGGTCCAGCGCCGCGTCAAAGACGTGGGCGACGTGCTTGGGGGAGAASGGGGCACCCACCGTGGCCACGGCCTTGAGCTCAGGGATCTGCCGTGCCGCGGACAGGACSGCSGCGCCGCCGAAYGAGTGGCCCACCAGCAAGGACACCCGCCGCTGCGAGTCCCGCATGAACCCGGCGGCCTTGACGGTGTCGGCCACCTTGTGGCTGAAGGACCCCTCCGACCACAGCCCCGCGGACTCGCCGAGSCCCAGGTTGTCGAACCGGAGCATGCCCACGCCGTTGTCCGCCAGGGCCTTGCACATCCGTGACGCCGACGGGCTGTCCTTGCCGAGCGTGAAGCCGTGGGAGAACACRCCCCAGCCCTTCACCGGGCCCTCCGGCACGTCCACAATGCCGGAGAGGAGTTCSCCGGTGGAACCCTKGAAAGTCACTTTTTCTGAGCGGGACACGGTGTCCCCTTTCGTGTTGGGCGGGAAGACGACGACGGCGCCCCCACCCGTGAGGTGAGAGGCGCCGTCGTCGTAAATTACAGAAGGTATTTCCGGACCTGAAGGCCCGTGGAACCGTCGCTAGATCTTGCGGGCGAGGATCGCCTGCTTGACCTCGGCGATTGCCTGMGTGACCTGGATGCCGCGCGGGCATGCTTCGGAGCAGTTGAAGGTGGTRCGGCARCGCCACACGCCTTCCTTGTCGTTGAGGATCTCCAGGCGCATGTCGCCSGCRTCATCGCGGGAATCGAAGATGAAGCGGTGCGCGTTGACGATCGCCGCCGGGCCGAAGTACTGCCCGTCGGTCCAGAACACCGGGCAGGAGGAGGTGCACGCGGCGCACAGGATGCACTTGGTGGTGTCATCGAAGCGTTCGCGGTCCTCGGCGGACTGCAGGCGTTCCTTRGTGGGCTCGTGGCCGCGGTTGATCAGGAAGGGCATGACYTCGCGGAAGGACTGGAAGAACGGCTCCATATCCACGATCAGGTCCTTCTCGACCGGCAGGCCCTTGATCGGCTCGACCGTGATGGGCTTGGAGGTGTCCAGGTCCTTCAGCAGGGTCTTGCAGGCGAGGCGGTTGCGGCCGTTGATGCGCATGGCATCGGAGCCGCAGACGCCGTGGGCGCAGGAGCGGCGGAAGGAGACGCTGCCGTCCATCTCCCACTTGATCTTGTGCAGGGCGTCCAGGACGCGGTCGGTGCCGTACATGGTGACYTTGAAGTCATCCCACGTGGCRTCCTCGGAGACCTCRGGGTTGTAGCGGCGCACGCGCAGCGTGACGTCGAAGGACGGGATTTCCCCGCCCCCGCCGACGCCGGCGGGCAGTTCGATCTTGGATGCTGGCTCAGCGAGTTCAGCGCTCATCTTAGTACTTCCTCACCATCGGCTCGTAGCGCGTAAAGACCACCGGTTTGGTGGCAAGCCGGATGCCGGCAATGGCCTCGGCAGAACCATCCGCCGGAGCATGCTCATCCTTGTACGCCATGGAGTGCTTCATGAATTTCTCGTCGTCGCGCTCGGGGAAGTCCTCGCGGAAGTGKCCGCCGCGGGATTCCTCGCGGTGCAGGGCCGCCACGGTCATGACCTTGGCCAGTTCCAGCAGGAAGCCCAGYTCCACGGCCTCGAGCAGGTCCAGGTTGAAGCGCTTGCCCTTGTCCTGGACGCTGATGCGCTGGTACCGCTCCTCGAAGGACGCGATGTCCKTCAGGACCTGGTTCAGCGTCTCTGCCGTGCGGAACACCTGCATGTTAGCGTCCATGGTGTCCTGCAGTTCCTTGCGGATCGCAGCGACCTTCTCGGTGCCGTCGGAGGTGCGGACGTGGTCCAGCAGGTTCAGCGTGTACGCCTCCGGATCCGCCGGGAGCTCCACGAAGTCCGCGGTCTTGGCGTATTCGGCGGCGGCGATGCCGGCGCGCTTGCCGAACACGTTGATGTCCAGCAGCGAGTTGGTGCCCAGACGGTTGGAGCCGTGGACGGAGACGCAGGCGACCTCGCCGGCGGCGTACAGGCCCGGGACAACGGTGTCGTTGTCCTGGAGGACCTCGGCGCTGATGTTCGTGGGGATGCCGCCCATGGCGTAGTGCGCCGTCGGGAACACCGGAACCGGCTCCGTGTACGGCTCCACACCCAGGTAGGTGCGGGCGAACTCGGTGATGTCCGGCAGCTTGGCGTCGATGTGYGCGGGCTCAAGGTGCGTCAGGTCCAACAGGACGTARTCCTTGTTCGGACCGCAGCCGCGGCCCTCACGGACTTCGTTGGCCATGGAGCGGGCCACGATGTCGCGCGGGGCGAGGTCCTTGATGGTGGGGGCGTAGCGCTCCATGAAGCGCTCACCCTCGGAGTTGCGCAGGATGGCTCCTTCGCCGCGGGCKGCCTCGGAGAGCAGGATGCCCAGGCCGGCGAGGCCTGTCGGGTGGAACTGGAAGAACTCCATGTCCTCCAGCGGGATGCCGCGACGGAACGCGATGCCCATTCCGTCACCGGTGAGGGTGTGSGCRTTGGAGGTGGTCTTGAASACCTTGCCGGCRCCGCCGGAGGCGAACACCACGGACTTGGCCTGGAAGACGTGCAGCTCRCCGGAGGCGAGGTCGTAGGASACGACGCCGGCAACACGCTTCTGCTTGTACGGSGTRCCRTCCTCGCGGACAGCGTCTTCCTCGACGGTCAGCAGGTCCAGGACGTAGTACTCGTTGTAGAACTCGACGTTGTGCTTGACGCAGTTCTGGTACAGGGTCTGCAGGATCATGTGGCCGGTRCGGTCCGCGGCGTAGCAGGCKCGGCGRACCGGCGCCTTGCCGTGGTCGCGGGTGTGGCCACCGAAACGGCGCTGGTCAATGCGGCCYTCGGGCGTGCGGTTGAACGGCAGGCCCATCTTCTCAAGGTCCAGGACGGCGTCGATCGCTTCCTTGGCCATGACCTCTGCAGCGTCCTGGTCAACCAGGTAGTCGCCGCCCTTGATGGTGTCGAAGGTGTGCCACTCCCAGTTGTCTTCCTCGACGTTGGCCAGGGCCGCACACATGCCGCCCTGCGCCGCGCCGGTGTGGGACCGGGTGGGGTAGAGCTTGGTCAATACTGCTGTTCGGGCGCGCTGACCTGATTCGATCGCCGCGCGCATCCCGGCGCCACCGGCACCGACGATCACGACGTCGTACTTATGGACCTGCATACCAGACGCTCTTTCTCTCAAAATTCGCTATAACCCACCGGCAGGTACGTGCCTGCCCGGTGAATTCTCGTGCAATCTGCGCCTGCGCTCGGCAGGCAAGATCAGTTGCCGTGACGGACCGCCGGTTCTTGCCCGTTGGGGGCAGCGGTCCGCGGCGGCTCCGCCGTTACGGCCTKGGCCGTTAAGGCCATTGCCTAACGGCCAGTGCCCCTAAGGCGCCGGGCAGAAGCCGCCGGGAAGCTGGACGCCGTTGGCCACGGGGCACGGGTTGAACGTGAAGATGACCAGGGTGCCCAGGATGATGATGACCGTGGTGGCCGCGTAGAGCACAATCTTGAGCCAGAGACGCGTSGCGTCCYTCTCGGCRTAGTCATTGATGATCGTGCGGACGCCGTTGGTGCCGTGCARCATGGCCAGCCACAGCATGGCCARGTCCCAGAACTGCCAGAACGGGTCGGCCCACTTGCCGGCCACGAAGCCGAAGTCGATCGCGTGGATGCCCTCGCCGACCAGCAGGTTAACGGTGAGGTGGCCGAAGATCAGCACAACCAGCACMACRCCGGAGAGGCGCATGAAGAGCCAGGCGAGCATCTCGAAGTTGCCCCTCGAGGAACCGCTGCGGCGGTACTTCGGCTGGATCTTGCCGCTGCCGGGTTTTCCGCTACCGGGTTTTCCACTACGTGGGGATTCAATAGTTGCAGTCATGGCTTAGTGACCTCCAAGTGCGAGGGACAGGTGGCGGATGGAGAAGCCGACCATGACGACGACCCAGAGACCCAGGACCGTCCAGAGCATCTGGCGCTGGTACTTGGCGCCCTTCTTCCAGAAGTCGACGGCGATGATCCGCAGGCCGTTGAAGGCGTGGAACACGATCGCTGCGACAAGGCCCGTTTCACCCAGGGCCATGAGGGGGTTCTTGTAGGCACCAATCACGGCGGTGTAGGCCTCGGGGGACACACGCACCAATGAGGTGTCCAGCACGTGGACCAACAAGAAGAAGAAAATCACTACACCGGTAATGCGGTGTCCAACCCAAGACCACATGCCTTCACGGCCGCGGTACAAGGTGCCAGCTGGTTTTGTCGGCACTGAATAAACCTCCCTGCAACACAGCGGCGCTGGCATGGGATCCACGCGGGGGGAACGCCTGCTGCGAGAGCACTCGTAAGCTCAAGCCTAAATCTAGGCTTCGCTCWCAGCTTATTCAATTTAGGAACCCCTTGTTGACAGGCGCCGGCGCGGATTTGCGTCTGATTTGAGACGAACGCCACATTCGGCCGTCCCTGCGGGGGCTTGAAGGGCGTGATCCCGGCGAAGTCAGGGGTGATTCGGCCGCCGTCGGCTAAAGTAGCGGTGATGACTACAGACAAAGTGACAAGCCAGGATTCACCGCTGGACCGTTTTATGGCGGTCATTCCGGCGGGCGGGGTGGGGACCCGCCTTTGGCCCCTGTCGCGGGCAGCAGCCCCGAAATTCCTTCACGACCTCACCGGATCGGGCAGCACGCTRCTGCGSGCGACCTATGACCGCCTCCAGCCCGTCGCGGGCACGCACGTGCTGGTGGTGACCGGCGCCGCCCACCGTGACGCCGTCTGCCGGCAGCTGCCTGAGGTCCTGGAATCGGACCTCGTCCTGGAAAGTGAGCCCAAGGACTCCGGYGCGGCKATCGGCCTCGCCGCGGCCATCCTCCACGAGCGGGATCCGGACACCATCATGGGCTCGTTCGCCGCGGACCAGGTCATCAGCCCGGACGGGCTCTTCCAGGACGCCGTCCGGGAGGCCGTCTACACCGCGGCCGCCGGGAAGATCGTCACCATCGGYATCAAGCCCACCCATCCCTCCACCGGATTCGGCTACATCCGCTCCGGCGCGAACCTGAACATCCCCGACGCCCCCAGCGCGCAGTCCGTGGTGGAGTTCGTCGAAAAGCCCAGCGAGGAAGTGGCCCAGCAGTACATCGACAGCGGGGACTACGTCTGGAACGCGGGCATGTTCGTGGCGCCGGTCTCGCTGATGCTCAAGCACCTCGAAGCCAACCAGCCCGAGCTCTTCGCCGGACTCCAGGAAATCGCCAAGGCCTGGGACACCCCGGAGCGCGACGCCGTCACGGCCCGGGTGTGGCCCACGCTGCCCAAGATCGCCATTGACTATGCCGTGGCAGAACCCGCGGCGGCCGCCGGCGACGTMGCCGTCGTTCCCGGCACCTTCCGCTGGGACGACGTCGGRGACTTCGCCTCCGTGGGCCGGCTCAACAGCGCAAAGGAAGTCGACGAGGTCACCGTCCTGGGCGAAGGCGCACGCGTCTTCACCGAGAACGCCAGCGGCGTGGTGGTCTCGGACACCAAGCGGGTGATTGCCCTGATCGGCATCAAGGAGGTCGTGATCGTGGACACCCCSGATGCCCTGCTGGTCACCACRAAGGAACACTCGCAGCGGGTCAAGCAGGCCGTGGAYGCCATCAAGGCCAAGGGCGACACGGACGTTCTGTAGGGAATGGGGCGGACCAGGGCTTGTGAATTGTTCAGCAATCCGTAACGCGCCGTACCCGATGCCGCTATTCTTTGTCCGCTAGATAGAGTGATTCTGTGCGCAACTACTCGACTGAAGCTGAGCCCACGACTCTCGTGGGGCCGTGGCTGGAGCCCCTCCTGCCGGAGCTGATCGCTTTCCGCCGCGACCTCCATGCGCATCCGGAGCTCTCGTTCAAGGAGTTCAGGACCACTGACAAGCTGGCGAAACGGCTCGAGGAAGCCGGACTCAAGCCCCGCCGGCTCGAGGGCACAGGCCTGACGGTCGACGTCGGACAGGGTCCCATCGCCACCGCRCTGCGGGGSGACATCGACGCYCTGCCCATCATCGAGGAAACCGGCCTTGAGTTCGCCTCGAAGAACCACGGTGTGACCCACGCCTGCGGCCACGAYGTCCACACCACCACCATGCTCGGCATCGCSCTGGTCCTSCAGCGCATGAACGAGGTGTCCCCRCTGCGGGGGACGGTCCGGATCATCTTCCAGCCGGCCGAGGAAACCATGCCCGGCGGCGCCACCTCCTGCATCGAGCAGGGCGTCCTGGAAGGCGTGCCGCGCATCCTGGCGCTGCACTGCGACCCCCGGATCGAGATCGGCAAGGTCGGCACCCGGATCGGGGCCATCACTTCCGCCTCGGACACCATCAAGATCGAGCTCTCCGGCCGCGGCGGGCACACTTCACGCCCCCACCTGACCGAAGAACTGGTTTTCGCCCTGGCGCAGATCGCGATCAACGTCCCCGCMGTGCTSTCSCGCCGCGTCGACGTCCGCAGCGGCGTCTCGGTGGTCTGGGGCCAGATCTCCGCAGGCTCGGCMCCGAACGCCATCCCCGGCAGCGGCTACATGGCCGGCACCATGCGGTGCCTRGACCGCGAGGCCTGGCACGACGCCGGYGAGCTGCTCGATGACATCATCCGGCAGATCGCGGAGCCCTACGGCGTCGATGTCCAYCTGGAACACACCCGCGGCGTGCCGCCGGTGGTCAACTCCGAACATGAGACCGCGCTGATCGAGGCCGCGGCCCGCGCCGAAATCGGCGAGGGYGCCGTGGTYCTGACCCCGCAGTCAATGGGCGGGGAAGACTTCGCCTGGTTCCTGGCYGACACCCCCGGCGCCATGATGCGCCTCGGCACCAAGACKCCCGGCGGGGAAGAGTACGACCTCCACCGCGGCGACTACATCGTTGACGAGCGGGCGCTTGGCCTGGGCATCCAGGTCCTCACGGCGGCGGCCCTGCGCACCATCCGCGACCTCTAGGCGCCGCAGCCACCCGCGGCGCTAGCGTCCCGTGTGCCGCCGCGCGCGGGTTTTCCCCACCTTTGACGGCACGACGCCGGGACACACCGGCGGTGCCTGCCGACACGCCGTCGGCGTCTGCCAAACATGGGGAAATCCGGCGGGCGCGCGGCGTTGGTCACTGTGCAAAGCAACGGGGGATCCGGCATCGACAATTCAGTTGTGCACAATCGAGTTGTGCACAATCGAATAATGTCGTACGGTGGAACCATGACCACGCCAGAAGCGGCCCCGACGACCGGCCCGGAAGCCCTCCGCCTGAATCGTCAGGTCTGCTTTGCGATGTACTCGGCTTCGCGCGCAGCCACAGCCGTCTACCGGCCCATGCTGGAGGAGCTTGGCCTGACCTACCCGCAGTACCTTGYCATGCTGGTGCTGTGGGAAGCGGAGCCGCGCAGTGTCCGTGAACTGGGGGAGGAGCTCGGACTCGACTCCGGCACGCTCTCGCCGCTGCTCAAGCGGCTCGAAGCGCTCGGACTCGTCCAGCGCCGCCGGTCCGCCGAGGACGAGCGCCGCGTGGAAATTTTCCTGACCGACGCCGGGGCCGCCCTGAGCGCGAAAGCCAGCGGCATCCCGCAGMGRCTSGCGGACGCCGCCGGMCTCWCSGCCGCSGARCTSGACCAGCTCCGCGAAACCCTTKGCCGGCTGACGAACGCCCTTCACGCCTCCCACTGAGCTTTTCCCCGCCGMACCTTTCTCCCACRTAASACTTTCCCGCCAAGACTTCCCGCCGACAGAACGGAAACCCATGAAAACCCTTTACACAGCCGAGGCCCTGGCCTCSGGCGAAGGCCGCGACGGCACMGCCGTCAGCAACGACGGCAAGCTCAGCGTCACCCTGGCCAGCCCGGTGGAGCTTGGCGGCGACGGCGCGGGAACCAACCCCGAGCAGCTGTTCGCCGCCGGCTATGCCGCGTGYTTCCACTCCGCGCTGCGCCTCGTCGGACGCAAGGAGCGCGCCGACCTGACGGACTCCGCGGTCGCCGCGAAGGTCCACCTTGGCGCACTCGAWGACGGCGCCGGCTTCGGCATCGCCGCCGARCTCGAGATCGCSTTGCCYGCCCTGGACCGGGAAACCGCCGAGGCACTCGTGGCCAAAGCCCATCAGGTCTGCCCGTACTCCAACGCCACCCGYGGCAACATCACCGTCGACATCACAATCCTGGAGGTAGCCGCATGAGCGCCAGCACCGAAACCCTTCCCGTCACCACCCGCGAGATCCAGCTTGCCTCCCGCCCGCACGGCCGCCCGGTTCCGGCGAACTTCCGCCTCGCCGAGTCGCCGCTGCCCGAGCTGCAGGACGGCCAGGTCCTGGTCCGCAACCTCTTCATTTCGGTAGACCCGTACATGCGGGGCCGCATGAATGACGTCAAGTCCTACTCSGCGCCGTTTGCGCTGGACGCGGCGATGGAGGGCGGCGCCGTCGGCGAAGTCATCGCSTCCCGGGCCGAAGGGCGCGCCGTCGGCGATACGGTCGTGCACAGCCTCGGCTGGCGCGAATACGCCGTCGTCGATGCCGCAGCCACCGCCCCGGCGCGCACCGATCTGGCCCCTGCCCCGGCATTCCTCGGCGCCCTCGGCATGACCGGCCTCACCGCCTACGCGGGACTGCTGAAAGTCGCTGAATTCAAGGCCGGCGACGCCGTTTTCGTCTCCGGCGCCGCAGGTGCTGTCGGCTCACTCGTSGGGCAGATCGCCAAGGCCATGGGYGCRTCCCGGGTCATCGGCAGCGCRGGCTCACCGGAAAAGGTGGCACGGCTGCTCGAACTCGGCTTCGACGCCGCCTTCAACTACCACGACGGCCCGGTCGCGGAACAGCTCGCCGCGGCCGCCGGTGAGCGCGGGATCGACGTCTACTTCGACAACGTCGGCGGCGAGCACCTCGAAGCCGCGTTGTCCGTRCTCACCGTYGGCGGYCGCGTGGCCATGTGCGGGGCCATCGCCCARTACAACTCGACCGAGCCYACCCCGGCGCCGCGGAACCTCATGCTGGCAATCGGCAAGCAGCTGACRCTCAAGGGCTTCCTGGTCGGCGGCTACTGGCAGCACATGGCCGARTTCGTCGAGACCATGTCCGCCTGGCTGGCCGACGGAACCGTCCGCTACGACGAGACCGTGGTGGAYGGCCTGGAGAACGCCCCGCAGGCCTTCATGGACCTGCTCGACGGCGCCAACACCGGCAAGATGCTGGTCCGGCTGTAGCCGCAGCGGCGCAACACTGCATCGCCTAAAACACAGACGCCTCCGGCGCCAGTTCCYGCAGGAACTGGCGCCGGAGGCGTCTGTGCGCCGGWCGCTGGCAGGAGGGCCCAGCTACCACTAGGTAACAAGTTCTCAACGATCTGGGGAATTGCTGTGAAGTCCGCTATGTGGACGTGTCGCAGGCCACTAAAGTAGCATCCATCAGTGCGCCTTGGCGCAGTGCTGCGAATCCATCAGTGAAAACAGAATTCAGCGGAACACCGCAGACAGACACTCATTGAGCTCCCGTCGTAGCGCCTACTCTTTCTTCCTGGAGGAAAATTGAAGAACTCTCTGCGTGCCACCTTTAAGCGCGGATCAATGGCCGGGGTTGCCACCGCRGGCGCGGCYGCACTCCTGCTGACCGGCTGCGGCGCTGCCCCGGAGGCCAGCACCGCCACCAACACCGCCAGCAACTACCAGGGCTGCATCGTGTCCGACTCGGGTGGGTTCGATGACCAGTCGTTCAACCAGTCCTCCTACGAGGGGCTGAAGAAGGTCACGTCGGAGCTGGGCCTTAAGATGAACCAGGCCGAGTCCAAGACCAACAACGACTTCGAGCCCAACCTGCGCGCCATGGTCTCCGCCGGCTGCAACCTGACCATCACGGTCGGCTTCCTGCTCGGCGACGCCACCAAGTCCCAGGCCACCGCGAACCCGGACAAGCACTTCGCCATCATCGACTTCGGCTACGACACCCCGGTCGCCAACGTCAAGCCGATCATCTACGACACCGCCCAGGCCGCGTTCCTGGCCGGCTACCTCGCAGCAGGCACCACCAAGACCGGAACGGTTGCCACCTTCGGCGGCATCAAGATCCCCACGGTCACCATCTTCATGGACGGCTTCGCCGACGGCGTGAAGTACTACAACGAAAAGAAGGGCAAGGACGTCAAGCTCCTTGGCTGGGACAAGGCCAAGCAGGACGGCTCCTTCACCGGCGACTTCGAAAAGCAGGACAAGGGCAAGCAGTTCACCCAGAACTTCCTGGACCAGGGSGCAGACATCGTCATGCCCGTCGCCGGTCCGGTYGGCAAGGGTGCGGGCGCGGCCCTGCAGGAAGCCAAGGCAGCCGGCAAGGACGTCAAGCTCATCTGGGTTGACTCGGACGGCTTCCTCACGGCACCGGATTACAAGGACATCATGCTCTCCTCCGTCATGAAGCAGATGGGCCAGGCCGTCGAGGCGGTCGTCAAGCAGGACAAGGACGGCCAGTTCACCAACGCGCCGTACATCGGCACCCTCGCGAACGACGGCGTCCAGCTGGCTCCGTTCCACGACATGGATGCCCAGGTTCCGGCCGAACTGAAGACCGAGCTGGACCAGATCAAGAAGGACATCGCCGACGGCAAGCTGAAGGTTGAATCCGCAGCCAGCCCGAAGGCCTAACTTCCTCCGCTAAGCGCCACGGCCCGTCCGGTCACCACCGCACGGGCTGTGGCGCTTTTCGTTGCGGCCCGCCGCGCCTCACACCGCAGGCACTAAGCTGGTGCTGCAGCCCCCACTACGCGTCYGGATCAAGCCTTCCGGACATCTCGAGATTGGTCAGAGTTTTGAAACTTGAACTCAAGGGCATTACAAAACGCTTCGGCTCCCTGGTAGCAAACGATCACATCGATGTGGTTGTTGAACCCGGGCAGATCCACTGTCTGCTCGGCGAGAACGGCGCTGGCAAGTCCACGCTGATGAACGTCCTCTACGGACTGTACGAGCCCACAGAGGGCGAAATCCTGATCGACGACAAACCTGTCACCTTCCGCGGCCCCGGCGACGCGATGGCGGCCGGCATCGGCATGGTGCACCAGCACTTCATGCTKGTCCCCGTCTTTACCGTCGCCGAGAACGTCGCACTGGGAGCGGAGACCACCAAAACTGGTGGATTCCTGGACCTGGAGGACACCCGCCGGAAGATCCGGGAGATYTCCGACCGCTACGGCTTCGACGTCGACCCCGACGCACTGATCGAAGACCTCCCCGTGGGCGTGCAGCAGCGCGTCGAAATCATCAAGGCGCTCGTCCGCGACGCCAAGGTGCTCATCCTCGATGAGCCCACGGCCGTCCTGACGCCGCAGGACACCGATGAGCTGCTGGACATCATGCGCCAGCTCAAGAGCCACGGAACCTCCATCGTCTTCATTTCCCACAAGCTCCGTGAGGTCAAGGCCGTTTCGGACACCATCACCGTCATCCGGCGCGGCAAAGTAGTGGGCTCGGCCGATCCCGGCGCCTCCACCACCGAGCTGGCGTCCATGATGGTGGGCCGCGCCGTGAGCCTGACCCTGGACAAGGCTCCCGCCCAGCCCCAGGAAACCACGTTCGAGGTCAAGGAYCTCACCGTGATCGCGCCCAGCGGCCAGCACGTCGTGGACGGCATCAGCTTCGGGATCGCCCGCGGMGAGATTCTCGCCGTCGCYGGCGTCCAGGGCAACGGCCAGACCGAACTGACCGAGGCCATCCTGGGCCTGCACGAGAGGGCCCACGGCTCGATCACCCTCGACGGCGAGGAACTCTTGGGCAAAAGCGTCAAGGACGTCCTCAACTCCGGCGTCGGATTCGTCCCGGAGGACCGTTCGCTCGACGGGCTGATCGGCACSTTCTCCATCGCCGAGAACCTGATCCTGGACCGCTACGACCAGGCACCGTTCGCCAAGGGCATCAGCATGAGCCCGGCCAAGGTCCTGGAGAACGCCAAGACCCGGATTGAGGAATTCGACGTCCGSACCCCGTCCGGCATGCTTGCCGCGGGCACCCTGTCCGGCGGCAACCAGCAGAAAGTCGTCATGGCGCGKGAGCTCTCCCGGCCGCTGCGGCTCTTCATCGCCTCCCAGCCCACGCGCGGCGTGGACGTCGGCTCCATCGARTTCCTGCACAAGCGCATCGTCGCGGAACGGGACCACGGCACGCCSGTSATGATCGTCTCCACGGAACTGGACGAAGTCATTGAACTCGCCGACCGCATCGCCGTGCTCTACAAGGGCCGGCTGGTCGGGATCGTCCCGGCCGGCACCGGMCGCGAYGTCCTGGGCCTGATGATGGCCGGTGTTTCCCCGGACGAGGCCCAGGCCGAAGCCGCGGAGAAACAACCGGCGCAATCCGTCGAAGACAGCACGGCGAACGCTGCCGAAAACACTGCCGACACCCCAGCAACGAACCCGGCGCCCGCCGCCCCGTCCGTGCAGGAGCCCCGCTCCGGCGCCGTAGGAGACCACCATGAGTGAGAACACCGAGCCGCGGCCCGCGGCCGCACCGGACCCGGACCGGATTCCGGCAGCCATAACCACCGAGGTGGAGCCTGAACCGCTGGAGGACGACGCCGAGTTCGTCACCTCGCTGGACACCGCCGGAGGTGCCCACCAGCCATCAGCCGTTCCGGTCTCGGCCCAGAGCGGAACCCTTCCCGGYGCCCCGGAAGACGAGTCGCTGCTGCGCAAGATCTTCACCGGCAACGGGATAGTGACCATCCTGGCGGTGCTGCTGGCACTGATCCTGGGCGGCCTGCTCATCGCCATGACGGACAAGGTTGTCGGCACCACSGCCGGCTATCTCTTTGCCCGGCCCAGCGACTTCCTCACCGCCGTCTGGTCCGCCGCCACCGRYTCSTACGTCGCCCTCTTCCAGGGCGCGGTCTTCAACCCCCRYGGGRCCGGAGYGGCCGGACAGTTCGCGCCCCTCATGGAGACRYTGACCATCGCCACYCCGCTGATCACAGCCGGCCTGGGCGTCGCMCTGGCCTTCCGGGCAGGCCTGTTCAACATCGGTGCGCAGGGCCARATCATCATGGCCGGCATCCTGGCTTCGTGGGTCGGCTTCGCGCTGCACCTGCCGCTKGGSCTGCACCTGCTGCTGGTCCTCGTGGCMGGCGTCRTCGGCGGCGCCGTYTGGGGCGGCATCGTCGGCGTGCTCAAAGCCAGGACGGGCGCCCACGAAGTCATCGTGACCATCATGTTCAACTACATCGCGCTCTATTTCCTGCGCTACCTGCTCGACACCGACTTGTTCCAGCGTCCGGGGGCGGACACCCCGATCTCGCCGATCCTGGACCCCAGCGCGGTATACCCGCTGCTCTTCGGCGGCCAGTACCGGCTGCACCTGGGCTTCCTGCTGGCCATTGCGGCCACGGTGTTTGTTTCGTGGCTGCTGAACCGCTCCACGCTGGGCTTCGAGTTCCGGGCCGTCGGGGCCAACCCCAAGGCTGCCCTGACTGCCGGCATTAACGTCTCCCGGGCCACGATCCTGGTGATGACCATTGCCGGTGGCYTGGCCGGMCTGGCCGGYGTGGCGCAGGTGGCAGGCACCGAAAAGGTCCTGACCGATGGTGTCGCGGCAACCTACGGCTTTGACGCGATCACGGTAGCGCTGCTGGGACGCTCGTCGCCGTGGGGCACGTTTGCCGCCGGCCTGCTGTTCGGCGCCTTCCGCGCCGGTGCCGTCCAGATGCAGATCCAGACCGGAACGCCGATCGACATCGTGCTCGTGGTCCAGTCGCTCATTGTGCTGTTCATCGCGGCGCCGCCCCTGGTCCGGGCGATCTTCGGACTGAACCCGCGCAAGAAGAAGGCCGCGACCGCCGGCAAAACCAAACAGGCCGCAACCACCGGAGGTGCCGCATGAGCACAACAGCAACCTCACCCGTTCAGGGGGAATCCCAGCCGGACAAGGGCCACAAGCCCGCTGTCTCCGCGAAGCCCGTAACCTGGAAGCTGCCGGTAACCCTGTCGGTGCTTGCCACCATCGCCTTCATCTTCTTCGGCCTCCTGGGCCCGCAGGCGAACGCCAAGTTCGGCGTTTCCTCCGGCGGAGATTTCTTCCAGATCCCCGCGATCGAAGTCCCCGCATTCCTGTCCGGCATGGTGCTCTCCCTGGTCCTGCTGGTCCTCGCAGGCTACGCCTTGGTCCTGAAGGCGAAGAGGAACGCCCGGCCCCCGAGCTGGGTGCCGGCCGTGTTCACCGTCGTGTTCGTGGTCGCGTTCCTGATCTGGGTGGTGGGCGGCGCCCGGACCCCCAGCATTTCGCTCGCCGGCCTCATCGCCGGATCCGTGACACTCGCCGTGCCGATCGTCTTCGGCTCCCTCTCAGGTGTGCTGTGCGAACGCGCCGGCGTCGTGAACATCGCCATCGAAGGCCAGCTCCTGGGCGGTGCCTTCACGGCCGCGCTCGTCGCCAGCCTGACGCACAACCCCTATCTGGGCCTGCTTGCGGCCGCCGTGGCGGGCGCCCTGGTCTCCATGGTGCTGGCGGTGTTCAGCATCAAGTACGTGGTCAACCAAATCATCGTCGGCGTCGTGCTCAACGTCCTGGTCTCCGGGCTCACCGGATTCCTGTTCACCACCGTGATGCAGTCGGACCCGGAGAAGTACAACTCGCCCGCCGAGCTGCCCATCATCGATATCCCGGTTCTGTCCAGCATCCCGGTGATCGGGCCCATCCTGTTCAAGCAGTCCGTGGTGGGCTACCTGATGTATGTGGCCGTGATTGTGATCTGGATCGGGCTGTTCAAGACCAAGTGGGGCCTGCGCGTCCGCGCCGTCGGCGAGCACCCGCAGGCGGCCGACACCCTGGGCATCAAGGTTAACGCGACCCGCTTCTGGAACGTAACGATCGGCGGGGCCGTCGCCGGAGTCGGCGGATCGTTCTTCACCCTCGTGGCGATCGACAGCTTCACCAAGGAAATCTCCGGCGGCCGCGGCTTCATCGCCCTTGCCGCCATGATCCTGGGCCGCTGGAACCCGATCGGGGCGTTCTTCGCCGCGCTGCTGTTTGGCTTCGCCGACAACCTGCAGAGCATCGTGACCATCATCGGCACCCCCGTGCCGAGCCAGTTCATGGCCATGCTGCCGTACGTCGTGACCGTGTTTGCCGTGGCCGGACTGGTTGGCCGTTCCCGGCCGCCGGCWGCCGACGGCATTCCTTACGTCAAGGGCTGACCGTGGTGGACATCGCGGTGGACTGGGCGGCGCTCGAAGCCGCGGCAGTGTCCGCCATGAAGAACGCCTACGCGCCGTATTCGAAGTTTCCGGTGGGGGCAGCYGCCCTCACCGGGGACGGYCGGATCGTCAGCGGCTGCAACGTGGAGAACGCAAGCTACGGGCTGACCCTGTGCGCCGAGTGCGCCCTGGTGGGCAACCTGCAKATGACCGGCGGGGGACTGCTCCGGGCCTTCTACTGCGTCGACGCCGGCGGGAACGTCCTCATGCCGTGCGGGCGCTGCCGCCAGCTGCTCTATGAATTCCGGGCTCCCGACATGGAGCTCATGACCACGCAGGGAATCAAGACCATGGACCAGGTCCTTCCCGATGCCTTTGGCCCCCAACACCTGGAGGAACCCCGGTGACACTTCCGACACAGACAACAGGCAACACCGAAGCGTTCGACGCCGTCGACATCATCCGCGTCAAGCGGGACAAGGGCGTGCTCAGCCCGGCCCAGATCGACTGGACGATCGACGCGTACACCCGCGGCGCCATCGCCGATGAGCAGATGGCTGCCCTGAACATGGCCATCCTGCTCAACGGCATGGACCGGGCCGAGATCTCCCGCTGGACGGCGGCCATGATCGCCTCCGGCGAACGGATGGACTTCTCCGGCCTGCGCCGGCCCGACGGCGGCATGAAGGCGACGTCGGACAAGCACTCAACCGGCGGCGTTGGGGACAAGATCACCCTCCCGCTGGCGCCCCTGGTGGCGGTSTTCGGCGTGGCCGTGCCGCAGCTCTCAGGCCGCGGCCTCGGCCACACCGGCGGCACCCTGGACAAGCTCGAGGCCATCCCGGGCTGGCGTGCRGMGCTGAGCAAYGAGGAAATGATGGCCCAGCTCCAGGACGTCGGCGCGGTCATTTGCGCTGCCGGCGCGGGACTGGCCCCGGCGGACAAGAAGCTKTACGCGCTGCGYGAYGTCACCGGRACCGTSGARGCCATCCCGCTGATCGCGTCCTCGATCATGAGCAAGAAGATCGCCGAAGGCACCGGCTCGCTCGTTCTCGATGTCAAGGTGGGCAGCGGCGCCTTCATGAAGGACGAGGCCCGGGCCCGCGAACTGGCCGAAACCATGGTGGCCCTGGGCAAGGACGCCGGCGTCAACACCGTGGCCCTGCTGACCAACATGAACACGCCCCTGGGCCTCACCGCCGGCAACGCGATYGAGGTYGAGGAATCCGTSGAGGTCCTCGCCGGCGGCGGCCCGGAAGACGTCGTCGAACTCACCGTYCGGCTCGCGGAGGAAATGCTGGCRTGCGCCGGCGTCCGYGACGCCGAYCCCCGGGCCGCCCTCCGGGACGGCCGGGCCATGGATGTGTGGAACCGAATGATTGAGGCGCAGGGCGGCGACCCGCGAGCCAAGCTCCCGGTCGCCAAGGAATCCGAGGTCATCTACGCCGCGGCCGACGGCGTCCTGGTGGAACTCGACGCGATGGCCGTCGGCGTYGCGGCCTGGCGGCTCGGYGCCGGACGTGCCCGCAAGGAGGACCAGGTCCAGGCCGGCGCCGGGGTGCGGATGCACGCCAAGCCGGGCGCCACGGTCAAGGCGGGCGAACCGCTCATGACCCTCCTGACGGACACCCCGGAGAAGTTCGAGCGCGCCAAGGAAGCCCTGGAGCGCGCCGCGGTGATCGCGCCGGAGGGCTCCCGGCCCGCCCAGAAGCTCATCATCGACCGCATCGCCTAAGCCCCACCCCGGTTGCCCTATCACCTATGGTCCCCAAACCCCTGGTTTAGCCGCCATAAGTGATAGGGCAACGGGCGTGTCCGCGGCRTWTCGGCGGCGCGAGCGGGGCCGGCGGTACACTAACCCCACAGCAGTACACTTCAARCGCAGGCMCGGCTCCGGCCGAGCCTGCGTTTGAAGTATCTCTGCTTTGAAGGACCTATCTGGCCCCGCCGCGCGTTAGGAAGCTGTGCAGGCAATCAACGACTTCATCCTCGCCGCCGCAGGGCAACCCTGGGTTCTGGTYCTCGTTTTCGCGTGCTGCGTGATCGACGGCTTCTTCCCKCCGATCCCCAGCGAATCCGTGGTGGTGGGCCTGGCCGCCGTCGCCGCCACCGCGGGTGTTCCCAATCCCTTCCTCCTGATCGCCACCGCCGCTGCCGGGGCCTGGGTGGGCGACAACCTCGCCTACCTGATCGGCCGCAGGACCGGGACGCGGCGCTGGGCCTGGCAGCGCGGCGTCAAGATGCAGGCGGCCTTCCGTTGGGCCGGACGGGAACTGCGGAAACGGCCTGCGTCCCTGATCCTCGTGGCGCGCTTCGTCCCGATCGGACGGGTGGCTGTCAACCTGACTGCCGGKGCCACGCACTACCCGCGGCCCCGTTTCATGAGCCTGACGGTGCTTTCGGCGCTGYTGTGGGCCGGCTACTCGGTGGGGATCGGGCTGTTTGTTGGGCCGTGGTTTGAGAAAAACCATGTGCTGGGCGCGGCCATTGCGATCGTCTGCGCAGTCGTCCTGGGCGTCGCCGTGGACTTCGTGATCGGCAAGGTGCGGGGCCGCGTCCCCGAGGAATCGACCCAATCCGTTCCGCCCGCCGAGTCCTAGGCGGATTGGGCCCGCCCATGGGACACTTAGGAGCGATTTGGGTCACGTTCGTTGGCCGCATTTCGTCCGAGGCACCACCCACCGTCATCGCTTGTCCGTTACGGCTTAGTTGTCCGTTTCCAGTCATCAAGGAGCACCACCCGCATGGAGTTCATTAACGAGGCCGTGCTCCATGCCGCTGGCCAGTGGTGGATCTACCCCCTSTTGCTGGTTTTCTTCTTCGTGGAYGGCTTCGCGATGGTGGTCCCCAGCGAGACCCTGATCGTTGCCCTTGCGGCGTACTCGCTGCACAGCGGCCAGCCCAACCTGTGGATCCTGGGCCTCACGGCGCTCGTCGGAGCCATGGCGGGCGACAACATGGCCTACATGCTCGGCCGGAAGATTGGCCTCGAACGGTTCCGCTGGATGCGCAAACCGAAGGTCCAAAAGGTCTTTGGGTGGGCCCACTATGAACTCGAGAAGCGCGGCGCCGTCCTGATCTTCACCGCCCGGTACATCCCGTGGGGCMGGGTCGCCGTCAACTACGTGGCGGGCACGACGGCGTTCCCGCACCGGAGGTTCTTCTTCCTGGACGCCTTCGCGTGCCTCACATGGGTCGCCTACTCGATCGGCATCGGCGTCCTGGCCAGTTCMTTCCCGTGGCTGCACCACAACCCGCTGCTCAGCGCGGGGATCGCGGTGGTATTCGCGATCGTGCTCGGGGTCCTGATCGACCACCTCCTGCGCTGGTGGCACAAGCGCCTCGGCCGCAACGACGCWGGGCCCAGCCACGGCGACGCCCAGCCCGTCCCCGCCGACGCCGGGCCCAGCCATGAGCACGCTCCCCGGGAACAGGCTTCCGGGATGCACGGCACCATCCTGGCCGGTCCGTCCACCGAGGCCGGAGCATCCAGAAAGTAGCATCCGGCGCCCCGCGACCCTATGGTTGGAACGTGACTGAGACTATTCCTGACGCTGCCCCTGACCTCGAATTCGACCTGAAGGCCCTTCCCAAGGTTTCCCTTCACGACCACCTGGACGGCGGGCTCCGGCCGGCCACCATCATTGAACTTGCGGAGGCTGTGGGCCACACGCTGCCGTCCACGGATCCCGTAGCSCTGGGGGAGTGGTTCCGCGAGTCCGCCGATTCCGGCTCCCTGGTCCGCTACCTGGAAACGTTTGACCACACCATCGCCGTGATGCAGACCAAGGAAGGCCTGTTCCGCGTCGCGAAGGAATTCGTCGAAGACCTGGCCGACGACGGCGTCGTATACGGCGAAGTGCGCTGGGCCCCGGAACAGCACCTGCAGAAGGGCCTGAACCTGGACGAAGTGGTGGAGGCCGTGCAGGCCGGGCTGGAAGCCGGCGTGGACGCCGTCGCCGAAACCGGCCGCGACATCCAGGTGGGCCAGCTCATCACCGCCATGCGCCACGCCGACCGCGGGCAGGAGATCGCCGAACTGGCGGTCCGTCACCGCAACAACGGTGCCGTGGGCTTCGACATCGCCGGAGCCGAGGACGGCTTCCTGCCCTCCCGCTTCAAAGACGCCTTCACCTACCTCGCCCAGCACAACTTCCCGGCCACGGTCCACGCCGGCGAGGCCGCGGGCCTGGAAAGCATCCAGTCGGCCCTCGTGGATGGCCGGGCCCTGCGCCTGGGCCACGGTGTGCGGATCGCCGAGGACGTCACGATCGAATTCGAAGACGCCGACGACGCCGGRGACGGCTCCGAGGACGAAGTCGAYGACACCATCGGGATGGTGACCCTGGGCGAGCTTGCCAGCTGGGTGCGCGACCGCGGCATCGCGCTGGAGATCTGCCCGTCGTCGAACCTGCAGACCGGTGCGATYGCCGGCTTCGGYGAGGGCATCGAAAGCCACCCGCTGGACATGCTCTACCAGCTRGGCTTCAACGTCACCATCAACACCGACAACCGCCTCATGAGCGGCGTGACCCTCACGGACGAGTTCGAGCTCCTGGTCGAGACATTCGACTACGACCTYGACGACCTGCTGGAACTGACGCTCAACGCGGCCGAGGCCGCYTTCCTCCCGCTCGAGGAGAAGGAAGCAYTGGTGGAATACATCAACGAGGCCTAYGCCGACCTTGGCTAACGARGAMMCWTCACCCGTCCAGGGGCTTGTCGCTGTGATTGCGGCGCTGCGCGAGCACTGCCCCTGGATGGGTGCMCTCACCCACGAGTCCCTCGTGGAGTACCTCCTCGAGGAGGCCCACGAGGTCGCCGAAACCATCGAGACCGCCGGCGGCGATGCCGAACTGAAGTCCGAACTSGGTGATGTGCTGCTCCAGGTGGTCCTGCACGCCCGGTTGGCCGAAGAACGGGGCGCCTTTGACCTCGACGRCGTCGCCCGCGGCCTCRCYGCCAAGATGATCCGCCGCAACCCTCACGTGTTCCGGCCMGACGGCTCGYTGCAGGAAACCTTCCCGGCAACGGTGGAGGAGATCGTCCTGAAGTGGGATGCCGTCAAGCGTTCCGAAAAGCTGCACACGGAGAAGTCCCACCCCGGAGAGGCGCTGGACGGTGTCCCGGCCGCTCTTCCGGCACTGGCGCGGGC
>NZ_JBFTKG010000021.1:0-80387 GCF_056395825.1 Arthrobacter sp. 05T47
GCCCTGGTAGAGCACCACAGTCTGGCCGGGGGCCACGCCGCGCAACGGCTCGGCGAGGGTGACCACGAGCTCGTCACCGGCCATGTGAGCGCGGGCGGGGACCGGGTCGCCATGGGCCCGGACCTGGGCGTAGCAGTCGAATTCCTCGCACGTGGCCACTTCTGCGATGGGCAGCCCCGCCCAGGAAACCTTGATGCCGCGGATCTCATCGATGGCGAGCAGCGCCTCCGGGCCCACCACTACCTTGTTTTCCTTGGGCCGGATCTCCAGCACGAACCGCGGCTTGCCATCCGCGGCCGGCGTGCCGAGCTTGAGCCCCCGGCGCTGGCCCACGGTGAATGCGTTGGCGCCCGGGTGCTCGCCGACCTTCGCGCCGGACTCATCCACGATGTCACCGGTGGTCATGTCGATCTTCTCGGCGAGCCAGCCGGCGGTGTCGCCGTCGGGGATAAAGCAGATGTCGTGGCTGTCGGGCTTGTTGGCCACAGAGAGTCCTCGGCGCTCCGCTTCCGCGCGGACCTCGGCCTTGGACGGCGTCTCCGCGAGCGGGAACATGGAATGCTTGAGCTGTTCGTGGGTGAGCACGCCGAGCACATAGCTCTGGTCCTTGGCCCAGTCGGCGGCGCGGTGCAGCTCGGGATTGCCGTCGGCGTCGGTGATGACCTTGGCGTAGTGGCCGGTACACACGGCGTCGAAGCCCAGCGCGATCGCCTTCTCCAGCAGAGCCGCGAACTTGATCCGCTCGTTGCAGCGCATGCACGGGTTGGGGGTGCGCCCGGCGGCGTATTCATCGATGAAGTCCTGGACCACATCTTCCTTGAAGCGCTCGGAAAAATCCCATACGTAGTACGGGATCCCGAGGATGTCGCAGGCGCGCCAGGCGTCACGGGAGTCCTCGATTGTGCAGCAGCCGCGGCTGCCGGTCCGCAGGGTGCCCGGCATCCGGGACAGCGCGAGGTGGACGCCGACGACGTCGTGCCCCGCCTCGACGGCGCGGGCGGCGGCAACGGCGGAATCGACGCCGCCGCTCATGGCTGCAAGAACTCGCATCATGTCTTTCTTTAGGGTTCAGGGGGTCGCAGGCACCCACTGTCACTGACGCTGGGTCCGCGGAGATAGCACAATGCCTGCCACGCCATTCTATCGCCACGCCGAATCCTCGCCCAAAAGCCTTGACGGCGCAGCTTCGCGCTTCTAGCGTCAGAGCAAGCAGTTTTAGAAACAGAAGCCGGTTTAGAACCTGATGCGCACAGACGCGGAATCGAGCAGACCATGGCCAATGACGACATCGTGATCGTGGGCGGCGGCCTCGCGGGCGCCACGGCGGCCAAGACGCTGCGCGCCGAGGGCTTCTCCGGCCGGGTTGCGGTGCTCGCTTCCGAGTCCCACGCGCCGTACCTGCGGCCGCCGCTGTCCAAGGAGTACCTGCTCGGCAAGGCGGGCGAGGATGCCCTCCCGGTGGTGCCCGCGGACTGGTACGCGGAGAACGACGTCGAGCTCCGGCTCGGTGCCCACGTCACGGAGGTAGACCCGGGCGGCCGGGCCGTGGTCCTGGGCGACGGCGGGCGGCTGGAGTACGCTTCCCTGCTGCTCGCCACGGGAGCGCGGCCGCGCAGCATCCCGCTGCCTGGCAGCGGGCTCGACGGCGTCAGCACGTTCCGCACGGTGGAGGACAGCCGCCGCCTGCGTGCCCGTCTGGCCGAGGGCGGCCTGAATGTGGTCATGGTCGGGTCCGGCTGGATCGGGATGGAACTGGCCGCCGCCGCCAGCAGCTACGGCAACACCGTCACATTGATGGGACTCGAAGAGGTGCCGCTGGAGGCGGCGATCGGCCCGGACCTGGGTGGCTTCTTCCGCGGGCTGCACGAGGCCCACGGAGTGCGGTTCCGGCTGCCGGCCTCGGCCGCGGAAATCACGGGGACGTCCGGACGGGTGACCGGTGTCCGCACCAACACCGGCGAGCTCCTCCCGGCGGACCTTGTGGTCATTGCCGTTGGCGTGGTGCCCGAGGTGGGGCTGGCCGAGGCGGCCGGGATCGAAGTTCGCAACGGTATCCTCACGGACGCGTCCCTGCGGACCTCGGCGCCCGGGATCTTCGCCGCAGGTGACGCCGCCAATGCCCTGCACCCGTTCACCGGCGAGCACCACCGCAGCGAGCACTGGTCCAACGCCCTCAACGGCGGCAAAGTCGCCGCCCGGGCCATGCTTGGCTTGGATGCCGCCCTGGATACGATCCCGTATTTCTATACGGACCAGTTCGAGGTCAGCATGGAGTACTCGGGTTTCCCGACGCTCGTTGCCGGGGCGCCGGTGATCCGTGGCTCGCTGGCGGACAGGGAGTTCCTGGCCTTCTGGCAGCGCGAGGGCCAGGTGGTGGCCGGGATGAACGTGAACTGGCCCCGCGCCGCCAAGCCGCAAAAGGCAATCAAGGCGCTCATCGGCGCACGCGCTGCCGTCAGCCCGGAGCTACTCGCGGACGCCTCTACCCCGCTGGACCAGCTATTGGCTTAGCTGCCGGTGGAGGCCTGCCGCGCGGATTCACGGGCAACCGTTCCCGCGGTCTGGATGCTGGATTCGTGTCCGGCCATGCCGGCCTGGCGGGCCCGGGCATAGGCGCCCGGCAGCGCGGCAAGCAGGGCATCGACGTCGGCGTCGGTCGAGGAATGCCCGAGGGTGAATCGCTGGGCACCCCTCGCCGTGTCCTCATCCAGGCCCATGGCGAGCAGCACGTGGGAGGGCCTTGGAACACCTGCGGTGCAGGCGGAGCCGGTGGAGGACTCGACGCCGGCAAGATCCAGCAGGAACAGCAGCGAGTCTCCCTCGCAGCCGGGGAATGTGAAGTGCGCGTTGCCAGGCAACCGCCCTGCGCCCGGGGCGCCCCGCAGCACGGCCTCGGGCACGGCCTGCAGGACGCCCTGGATCAGACGGTCCCGAAGGGCCCCGATCCTGGCGGCCTCGTCGGGGAGTTTCGCGGCGACGGCCTCGGCGGCCGCGGCAAAAGCGGCGATCGACGCAGTGTCCAGGGTCCCGGAGCGCACGTCGCGTTCCTGCCCGCCGCCGTGCTGGACCGGGGTCAGCTTCACCGCTCGGCCCAGGATGAGCGCGCCGACGCCGACCGGGCCTCCGATCTTGTGCCCGGAGACAGACATGGCATCGAGGCCAATCGCGCGGAAGTCCACGGGCACGGACCCGAACGCCTGGACGGCGTCGGAGTGGACGGGCACGCCGGCGGCGTGTGCCAGCTCCACGATCCGGGCGACCGGCTGGATGGTTCCGACCTCATTGTTGGCCCACATGACGGTCACCAGCGCGATCGTCGCGGGGTCCCGGGACAGCTCGGCCTCAAGCACGGCGAGGTCGACGACGCCCGCGGCGTCCACCGGGAGCCAGCAGACCTCGGCGCCCTCGTGGCGTTCGAGCCATTCGACGGTGTCCTGCACCGCATGGTGCTCGACGGCAGAACACAGGATTCGCGTGCGCGTCCGGTCCCCGGCCCGGCGGGCCCAGTACAGGCCCTTGACCGCCAGGTTGTCCGCCTCGGTCCCGCCCGAGGTGAAGATGACTTCCGAGGGATGTGCCCCAGCGGCGGCCGCCAGCACCTCCCTGGCGTCCTCCACAGAGCGCCGGGCACGGCGGCCCGATCCATGCAGCGAGGAAGGGTTGCCGGTCCGGGCCAGCTCGCGCGTCAGGGCAGCCAGCGCCTCCGGGGCGAGCGTGGTGGTGGCGGCATGGTCGAGGTATACAGGCACAGCCCAATTCTACCCGCGGGTCCTGCACGCGGCGTTGCGTGGCCGTCGCGGCCGCACGGGGCGGAGGCGCCGGGACGGGCACCCGGAAGCCTGGCCGGCAGGGCACCTGGAGGGGGCGCCTGGGGGTGTAGATTCGTGCGGTGAAAGCGTCCCTCTACCTGGTGTTGGCCACCTTGTTCTGGTCCGGCAATTTCGTGGTCGGACACGCTGCGGCCGCCTCGATGACGCCCCTGGAACTAACCTTCTGGCGCTGGACCCTGGCCGCTGCGCCGCTGCTGCTCCTGGCCCACTGTGTCGAGAAGCCGGACTGGCGCGCGGTGCTGCGCCGCTGGCCCGCGCTCCTGGTGCTGAGCGTCCTGGGCATGATCGGCTACACACTTCTCCTTTACGGCGCGCTCGGGTACACGTCCGCTATGAACGCTGCCCTCATTACGGCCGCGAACCCGGCCCTGATCGTGGTGATGGCGTTTCTCCTGCTGCGGGAGCGGACCACCCGACTGGGCTGGCTCGGCATCTGCCTTGGCCTGCTGGGTGTGCTGACCGTACTGACCCGGGGTGACCTGGCACGGGTGTTCAGCCTCTCCATCAACACCGGCGAACTCATGATGACCGGCGCGATCCTCGTCTGGAGCTTTTACACAATCATTGCCCGCCGGCTGGATGTGCCGGCCATCTCGGCCACCGCCGTGCAGGTGGTGATTGCGGCCGTGACGCTGGCGCCCTTCGCCCTCGCCCTGAACGTGCGGTTCCCCGATACCTCGGCCGAAGGCTGGTCACTGGCGTATATCGCACTGTTCCCGTCCCTGGGTTCCTACCTTTTCTGGAACCTGGCGCTGAAGACCACGCCGCCGGGAACCGCGGGAAACTACCTGAACCTGATGGTTGTCTTCACAGCCATCATTACCGTGATGCTGGGGACACCGCTCAGCCTGGCGCAGATCGCCGGCGGCCTCATGGTGGTCGCCGGCGTCCTGCTGACCGGAACCAAGGGCACGCCATCGGTCACGCTGGAAGAATCCGGGCACAGCACTGCCCGGGCTGCGCGCCCCCCTGCTTCCTGAGATCTTCGATGGCCAGCGCCTCCACCCGGCCCGGGTCGATTCCCAGGGCCGCAGTGGCCCCACCGAGGAAGGCCCCGTTCATCGCGCAGACCACGTCCGCGTGGCCGGCGGCGAGGCGGTGGAACGGGCAGTTCAACAACACCAGTCCCCCGGCGCCGTCGTCCGCCGGGCAGTAGCCCTGCCCCGCCAGGAAGTCCGCGAACGGGGTGGCACCGCCCTGCGGGCCGGCGGCTTCCGGCGCCGCCCCGTCTCCGGTTGCGCGGGCTGCCTCTTCACCCGCCGACTCCCCCTTGGCGCGGGCCGCCCGCAGCAGGGCATCCCGGGCAGATCCGCCGTCGCTGCCCGCAGCCTCGATCGCCGAAACCAGCAATTCTGCGGCGAGGTCATAGTGGCGGTCCGGGACGGAGGCCGCCACCTCGTCCACGGCGGCCCGGTACAGCTTGGCGGGCCGGCCCGAGCCGGGGCCCTCCCGGCCCCCGAGCTTGCGGAACTCCACGGCCAGCAGCCCGTCCTTCACCAGCCGGTCCAGGTGGAACGACGCTGTGCTCCGGGCCAGGCCTACGGCCTTGGCGGCGTCGTCCCGGCCGACGGCTCCTGCCGCCGAGGTGACGAAGTCGAACAGCCTCCTGCGGGTCTCGTCGCCCAGGGACGCGACCGCCGCGAGCCGGATATTCCACGGAAGTTTGGTCATGAACCAAGAATATCTCTAAAAACAAGAATCATTGCTTAATCATCAGGCAGGGTTCTAAAATCTAGATATCAACTTTTAGAAGGAGCGTGCCATGAAAGCTTCCCCAGTCCTCGCCACGTCGGCCCAGCAGCTCAAGGCGGACCCGCACCGCCAGGCCTTCCTGCTGCTGCGGACCGTCTTCACGGTGGCGCCGATCCTGTTCGGCCTGGACAAGTTCACGAACCTGCTGACCGACTGGACCATGTATCTGGCTCCGGTGGCGACGTCGGTAGTCCCGCTTCCGGCCCAGACCATCATGTACATCGTTGGCGTGGTCGAAATCCTCGCCGGGGTGATGGTGGCGCTGCGCCCGCGCTTCGGGTCGGCGCTCGTGGCCGCCTGGCTGCTGGGCATCATCATCAACCTGATTGTCCTCGGCAGCTTCTATGACGTCGCGCTGCGTGACTTCGGGCTGCTCGTGGGCGCCCTGGCCCTGAACAGGCTGTCCCCGCGCAGGTCCGCGCAGGCGGCTGAGTAGGGCAGGTTTGCCCTGCTGCTACGCCAGGATACAGACGGCGCGTGGAACGACCTCGATGGTCATCGGGAGCGCCCCGATCCGCTCGCCGTCGGCGTAGGCCACAATATTGCTGGCCGCGAGTTCCACCGTTCGGACCCGGCGAATGTGCACGGCGGGGTGGCCCACGTGCCTGCCGGAAAAGACCTTGGGGAACACGGCTAGCAGGCCGGCCCGGGACAACCGGCTGACAACAAACAGGTCCAGGTGGCCGTCATCGAGCACCGCCTCCGGAACGATCTTCATCCCGCCGCCGATCGACTGGCCGTTGGCCACGGAAATCAGCATGGCCCGCTGCCGCCACCGCTCGCCGTCGGCAGTCACCGTGTACTCGATGGCCCGGAACGAGGCCAGCTCGCGAAGCATGGCGAGCTGGTAGCGGATCTTGCCGCGCGGCCAGCGCCAGTCATTGGCCCGTTCGTTGACGGCGGCATCGAACCCCGCCGAGACGGCGCCCGCGAACCAGCAGGAAGTTCCTCCGGCGGTGATCCTCCCGGCGTCGATCATCCGGCCGCCGTCGGCCAGGGATTGCAGCACCCGTTCGCAGGCCGCCTGGAGGTTGCGCAGCGGTAGTCCCAGCGCCCGTGCCATATCGTTGCCGGTCCCGGTGGGAATGATGCCCAGCGGAACCCGGCCGCCGTCCCCCGCACCGGCGAGCGCGTTGAGCCCGAGGTGGACCATGCCGTCGCCGCCCACCACCACCAGGGCATCCGCTCCCGATGCCAGCGCTCCCTCGACCGCCTGCGCCAGCTCTGAATAACTCTCCTCGCACAGCAGCAGGACATCCGCTCCGGCGGTCCGGAAATGCGCCGCCGCTTCCTTCCCGGCATGCCGCCCCCGGCCAAAGGATGCGCGCGGGTTGACGGCGACCGCGATTATCATGCGCGCAATTATGCCAGCCGCCGGGAACCATCCCGGTGCGCGCGCTCGTTATTCCTCCAGCCGGTTAAACTGGGCACGCCGGGCGCCCGCGAACGGTCCGGCATCCTCAGCGCCGGCACCAACGATGAAAAGGATCTCTGTTTGACGCAGGGCAGCAGCTCGCATTACCAGGTCCTAGGGATCCCCGTGACGGCGACGGAGAAGGACATCAAAGTGGCGTACCGCAAGGCCGCCCGGCTCGCCCACCCGGACCACGGCGGCGATCCCGCAGCGTTCCGGCGCGTCACCCTGGCCTACGAGACGCTTATCGATTCCAAGCGCCGTGCGGACTACGACCGTTCCTATGGCAGCGCATATTCGGCTCCGGCCGGTGACGAGGGCGCCCACTTCGACGCGCCGGCCGCAGGCAGCCGCGCCTCGGCCAACGTGCGCCGCCCCAACACGCCGCGGAATACGGCGGCGGACCCGCCCGTCTATGTTCCCCCGTTCGAGCAGTTCGACGCGTCGGCCGCGGTACCCCTGATTCCCGCCGGCGTGGCCCGGCAGCAGGTCCACGGAATGCCCCGAAAGCGCGGGATCTTCGGGGCCGAGGCCCGGATCCAGCGCGAGATGCGCACCGTGCAGCTGATCAGCAGGCAGATACTGGCCACCATTCCGGCGGCGCGCCTGATCAACGGGCTGCAGTCCCCGGCGGACAACAGCCACATCGACCACGCCGTCCTGGCGGGGTACCGGCTCGCGATCATCGGGTCCATGCTGCTGCCGCCGGGCGCGTACGCCTGGAACGGCAGCACGCTGACGCACGGCGGACGATCCGTCGCCCCGCCCCAGCTGGCCCACGTGGTGCGCCGGATGCAGGACATATTTCCCGAGCTCAATGTCACGGGCTGGATTGTTGTCCACAGCACGGACGGCAATCTCCACCAGCCGGTGATCGACCGGCACCGGCGTACAGCCGGGGGCCAGGGCGGCGGGTACGCAGAGGGTTCGGGGCTTGTCGAGGTGGTCAACGCCGCGGGACTGGCCCGCGGCCTCAAGCAGTTCCTCAGCTCGGGACCGGCACCCAACACGGTCAACGTTCCCGTGCTGGCGCGCCTGCTGGGTGGAATGCACTAGCCGGCGGCTCGCTAGGATGGACAGGTGTTCCGCATCCTCTTCCACACCCCCGAAATCCCCGGCAATACCGGAAACGCCATCAGGCTGGCAGCCATCACGGGCGCCGAACTGCATCTGGTGGAGCCACTGGGCTTTGATTTTTCCGATGCCAAGCTGCGCCGGGCCGGCCTGGATTACCACGACCTCGCCGTCGTAACCGTCCACCCGGACATAGACGCGGCCTGGGCGGCGCTGCAGCCGGAGCGGGTCTTTGCCTTCACCTCCGACGGCGAAACGACGTACACCGACATCCAATACCGCGCGGGCGATGTTCTTCTGTTTGGTCCTGAATCCGTGGGCTTGCCCGAGGAGATCAAATACAGTCCGCGGGTGACGTCCCGCGTCCGCCTGCCGATGCTGCCGGCTCTCCGCTCGCTGAACCTGGCCAACGCGGCGTCCATCGCTGTCTATGAGGCGTGGCGGCAGAACGGGTTCGCGGGCGCCAAGCTGTAACGGGTCCACCGCGGGGAGCCGGCAGGACCGTTGGCCCCCCGGGTGAGGAACCCGCGGCAAAGAATCCTGCAGGCACCGCCCATCCGGGTTCAGGGTCGCACCGAATCACTTCTGAAGGCGGACACAAGACCGTCAACTCAGCACGTTTTTTGGGGACAAAACGGAAGGAAGCGAGGAGAGGCGGGTGAGAACAGTACATCTGGAACGAGCCCCGGTGGATAGACACCCTGAGCGGGAGGCAGGGCCCGGCCCCTCGCCGCATGCAGCACCTCTTGGCCCGCGGGTTGGCCCGCGGGCGCCCATTGGCGCCTTATGCTTGGGGGTGATGGATACTCCGAATGCCCCGAACCCCGAGGCCGCAGCACCTGCGGGTACCTCAGCCGACATCAACGGCCGGCTCGGCAGCCTGCTCGAACTGATTGCGCAGGGCGACCAGGCAGCGTTCGCGGAATTCTACAGCCTCACCTCGAGGCGCGTATTCGGCATGGCCCGCCGGGTCCTGATCGACACCGAACTCAGCGAGGACACCACGCAGGAAGTCTTCCTGCAGGTCTGGCAGAACGCTTCCAAGTTCAATCCCGCGGCCGGCAGCCCGCTCGCCTGGCTGATGACCATCTCCCACCGCAGGGCCGTTGACAAGGTCCGCTCATCGCAGTCCGCCACCGACCGCGAAGCCAAGTACGGCGCCAGCAGCCAGGAAATCGACCACGATTCCGTCTCTGACGAGGTCGGCAGCCGGCTCGAGGCCGAGGCCGTGGTCCGGTGCCTGGAGACGCTCACCGAGACGCAACAGGAGTCCGTGCGCCTGGCATACTACGGCGGCCTCACCTACCGCGAAGTGGCCGAGCGCCTGAACGCCGCGGTTCCTACCATCAAGTCCCGCATCCGCGATGGACTAATCCGATTGAAGACCTGCTTGGGGGTGAGCTGAATTGACCGACATGAATCCGAATGACAACAGCCGCCTCCCCGGCGGCTTCACCGCAGAGATCTCCGCTGATCTGGCTTCCGGCCGCCTCGTGGACCTTGCCGAGGTATACGCCCTCAACGCCGTGGACGACGCCGAACGCGCCGCGATCGAGCACTTCCTCGCCTCCGCACCGGCAGCAGAGAAGAATGCCTTCAACGAGCGTGTCCGGCAGGCCCGGGAGACCCTGGCCGCCAGCTTCACCGCCGAGGAAGAGCCCCCGCCGGGCCTCTTGGACCGGATCATGTCCACCTTGCCGGCGCAGACATCGGTGCAGTCCCCCCTGGTGGTATCTTTGCCCGGCACGGGACCGGGGACCGCGCCAGTGATGCCGAATCCGGCTGGCGAGAGCTCCGGAGTGCCCGCCACTGACGAGCTCGGTGCTGCCCGCAAGCGCAGGGAAGAACGCCGCCGGCCGCAGGGCATGCGGAACTGGCTTGTCGGCGTCGCCGCTGCCGGCGTGATCGCACTCGGCGGGGTGGGAGTGAGCGCGTATGTGGCCAACCAGAACGATCCGCTGAACCAGGTGATGCAGGCCAGCGATGTCCGCCAGGCCACCGTTGAGGTCAACGGAGGCGGTACCGCGACGGTCACGATTTCCGCGTCCAGGGACGCCGCCGTCGTCAAAATGAACGGCGTCCCGGCTCCGCCCGCGGGCAAGGTCTACCAGATGTGGCTGATCCCCAAGGACGGCTCGGCACCGATATCGCAGGGCCTCATGGACGCCAAAGCCCTGGCCAAGCCCGCCGTGGTCAAGGGCATCGGTTCCGCCGCAGCCCTGGGCATTACCGTGGAACCCGAGGGCGGATCCGCGTCGCCAACGCTGCCGACCGTGGCAGCAGCGCCGCTGAACGCCTAGCAGTCCGGCGGGATACCCGGAGCCGCACGGCTCCAGGTATCCCTGAGACGACAATGCCGCCCGGCCTTGGCTCCTTCCGTAGAAGGGTGCCAAGGCCGGGCGGCTTTGTCGTCTTTAAGGCATCAAACGACGGCGTCGCTGCCCCGCCCCTACAGCTATAAGACCGTCGAGAGCAGCATGACCAGGCCGAAGCTGATCACGGAGATCAGCGTCTCCATGACCGACCAGGTCTTGAACGTCTGGCCCACGCTGAGTCCGAACAGCTCCTTGACGAGCCAGAACCCGGCGTCATTCACGTGCGAGAAAAAGAGCGAGCCGGCGCCGATCGCGAGGGCCAGCAAAGCGGCGTGGGTCGGCGTCAGTGAACTCGCCAGCGGTGCCACGATACCGGCGGCGGTCACGGTCGCGACGGTGGCCGAACCGGTCGCCAGGCGCAGGGCAACGGCCACGAT
The DNA here is from genome assembly GCF_056395825.1 of Arthrobacter sp. 05T47. NCBI lineage: Bacteria > Bacillati > Actinomycetota > Actinomycetes > Micrococcales > Micrococcaceae > Arthrobacter > Arthrobacter sp. 05T47. The sequence goes on from NZ_JBFTKG010000021.1 coordinate 10,823, forward strand.
GAAGCCCAGCACAAGGACGGACATGTTGGTCCCCTCCGCCCAGGCCTTCACGGAGTCCCCGACGCCGGCGCCGATCAGCGTCTGCTTGAAGCCGCCGCCCGCGCCGACGATCAGCAGGATTCCCGCGATCGGGCCGAGGCTGGCGCTGATCTTTTTCGTGATCAAGGCACCATTGAGTCCCACGGCGTAGCCAAAGGTCACCATGGCCAGCAGGACGGCCAGCGTCATGGCCACGAGCGGCTGGCCGACGAAGTCGAAGAACATCCGGATGGCGGGGGCCGTCTTGGGGTCCGGCCAGATGATGTCCACGACCGCCCTGAGGAGCATGAGCACCACCGGGAAGAGAATGGTCAGCAGCGTGACGAGGAAGCTCGGCGGGCGCTTGACGCCCTCCATGTCCGCGCCGTGCACGGTGTCGACGCCGCCGGCGACGGCGGGGGCGCCAACCGGCACCCACCTGGCCGCGAGGCGCGAAAACAGCGGACCACAAATGATCACCGTGGGGATGGCAACCAGGATGCCGAGGGCCAGCGTGGTGCCGAGTTCGGCCTTGACGGCGCTGATCGCGATCAGCGGTCCCGGGTGCGGGGGCACCAGGCCGTGCAGCACGGACAGGCCAGCCAGCGCCGGGATGGCGATGCGCATGAGCGGCATCTTCGAACGCTGCGTGACCAGGACGATCACCGGCAGGAGCAGGACGAGCCCGATCTCGAAGAACATCGGCAGGCCGATGATGACTGCGACGAGGGTGATGGACCAGACCAGCTTGTTTCCGGTGGCCTTGGCCAGGAGGGTGTCGACCACCCGGTTGGCGCCGCCGGAGTCAGCGAGCAGCTTGCCCAGCATCGCGCCGAGCGCGACCAGCAGGCCAACTTCCTTCAGGACGCCGCCCACACCGTCTTCGAAGTTGACGATCACCTTCGCAGGTTCCACGCCGGCGGCGAGGCCGACGAAACCGGACCCCAGAATCAGGGCCAGAAAGGGGTGGAACTTGAACTTGGCGATCAGCACAACGAGCAGGGCGATGCCCAGGCCCGCGATGATCAGTAGTTGGGTGTTGACGCCGGACCCGGCTTCAACGGCAGCCGGAAGCTGCATTGCTATCAGAGATTTCACAAAAATTCCTTGGTCGCGGCAGAACGCGGGAAGGCTCAGGGCCTGGCGTCGGCAGCGTCGAGATTAAGTCGGGTGATGATTTCCTGGGCTTCTTCCGCAGGCGTTGCGGAGACGGACAGGGAAATGGAGTTTTCGTCCGGCGTGGGCGCTTCGAGCGCGTCGAACTGGGACTCCAGCAGGGCCGGGGGCATGAAGTGCCCGTGACGGGAGGCCAGCCGGTCCGAGATTTTGTCCCGCGACCCCTCGAGGAACACGAAGACCACCCCTTCGCCGCGCAGGATGTCCCGGTACCGCTTCTTAAGCGCCGAGCAGGTCACGACGCCGGGAGTCCCGGCCTCTGTATGGGCACGGATCCAGTCGGCAATACTTTCCAGCCAGGGCCACCGGTCCTCGTCGGTCAGCGGCTGGCCTGCGTGCATCTTCGCCACGTTTGATTCGGGGTGGAGGTCGTCGCCCTCGGCAAGGTCCCAGCCCAGCCGGCCGGCCAGCAGTCCGGCGACAGTTGATTTGCCGGATCCGGAGACGCCCATGATCACAAGAACGGGGTGTTGCGCAGTCTTCGCCATCAAAGTCTGCCTTCCATCAAATAAATATGATTTAAACAGAGGCCAGCTTATGGCAGAGGTTGCGCTGCGGCAACACTAGAACCCGGCGATGGTCCCCTGGCCGTTGACTGTTACGACGTGGAACGCCTCGGCGCTGCGTCCGGCGGGAAGTCCGGCGCGGGCCCCGGTGCCGAGCATCAGGCCGCGGACCGTGCGCTCCATGGCGTCAACGTCGGGGTGTTGGCTGACGTGGATATGGATGGCGGCAAGCTTGCTGTCCACGTGCTCCGAGACGTCCACGAAGTGGTTTTCGCGCTCCTGCGGCCCGGCGAAGAGCCACAGCCAGGGCAGCTTGTAGGCCTCCAGCCCGGCTTCGGCCAGCTCCGGGTACGCGAAGGGGTTTTCCAGCGCGGGGTACACGGCCCGGGTCACAGCCTCCCCCACGGCCAGGTGATCCGGATGGCTCTTCTGGATCCGGTTCCAGTTCCGTTCCGGATGCATGGACACCACGACGTCGGGCTTCAGCTGACGGATCAGGCGCACCACCTCGCGCATCACCTCATGCGAGGGTTCGAGGTAGCCGTCCCGCTGATGCAGGTAATGGATGTCAGTGACGCCGACCAGCGCAGCGGCGCGCTCCTGCTCCGCAATGCGCAGCCGCACGATTTCCTCGCGCTGCCCGGGATCAAAGCCCCCGGCGTCGCCGTCGGTCATGATGCAGTAGCTGACCTGGACTCCGGCGGCGGTCCAGGCCGCCACGGTGCCGGCGGCGCCGAAGTCGATGTCGTCAGGGTGGGCCGTGAAACAAAGCACCCGCTCGATCCGGGAGGTTTCCGGGTCGAACGGGCTTTGCGCCGGAACGGCGTTGGTGTTCATGCGGTCAGCCTTTGCGCTTATTGATTTCCGCGGTAGCCTGCGGCAGGACCTGGAAGAGGTCGCCCACAACGCCGAAGTCCGCGATCTCGAAAACCGGCGATTCGGCGTCCTTGTTCACGGCGACAATCACCTTCGCGGTCTGCATGCCGGCTTTCTGCTGGATGGCGCCGGAAATTCCCGCGGAGATGTAGAGCTGCGGCGAGACCGTCTTGCCGGTCTGGCCGATTTGCGCGTCGTGGCCGATCCAGCCGGCGTCCGTGGCGGCCCGCGAGGCGCCGATGGCCGCGCCCAGGGCGTCGGCAAGCTCCTCCACCGGACCGAAGTCGCCGTCCACGCCTCGGCCGCCGGCCACGACGATCCGGGCCTCGGTCAGGTCGGGGCGTCCGCTGGCGGGCTTTTCGCTGCGTGCCGTGACCCGGGCGGCGGCCGCGGTGGCATCTGCAGGAACCTGCACGGTGATGCTTTCCGGCGCCGTGGCGGTGACCGCGGGCTCGGGCGCGACGCTGTTGGGCTTCACGGTCAGCACCGAAACGGGCGTCGTGGCCTTCGCCGTGGTGGTGTAGGAGCCGGCAAGCACCGATTTATGTGCTGTTCCGTCCGGGTCCACGGCCACGACGTCGGTGATCACACCCGCGCCGAGCTTGATGCTGAGCCGGGCGGCGATCTCCTTGCCCTCGGCCGAGTTCTCGGCCAGGACCACGTCTGCCCCGGCAGCGCCCACGGCGGCAGCCAGGAAGGATGCCTTGGGGCCCACGAGGTAGTCATCGAGGTCAGCCGCGGACGGGACGTACAGCGCCCCTACGCCGTAGGCCGCCAAGGCCGAGGCGGCGTCGTCGTGCAGTTCGCCGTTGACGGCGGCAACACTCTCACCCAGGGAGCGGGCGATCGTGAGCAGTTCCAGGCTGGACTTCTTCAGCGCCTGGCCGGGGTTGTCGATGAAAACGAGTACTTTTGCCATATTCGGTTAATCCCCTTAGAGCAGCTTCTGGGCGGCCAGGAACTCGACCAGCTGGATGCCGGCGTCGCCTTCGTCCGTGATGATGGTGCCGGCCGTGCGCGGCGGGCGGGCCTCTGCGGTCTCGACGACGGTCCAGGAACCGGACGCGCCCACCTGGGCCGCGTCAACGCCGATGTCGGCCAGGCTCAAGGTGGTGATGGTCTTCTTCTTCGCCGCCATGATGCCCTTGAAGTTCGGATACCGGGGATCATTGATCTGGTCGGTGACGGACACTACGGCGGGCAGGTCGGCCTCAATGGTGTCCGCGTGCGTGTCGCCGTCGCGGCGGGCGGTGAGCTTGCCGGCGTCGAGCTCCAGCGATGCGGCAAAGGTGACCTGCGGAAGCCCCAGCCGCTCAGCGAGCTGGGCAGGGACCAGCGAGGTCTCCCCGTCCGTGGAGGCCATGCCGGTGATGATGAGGTCCGCCGGGGCGTCCGCGCCAAGGTGGCGGATCGCGGCGGCCAGGGCCAGCGACGTGGCCGCGGCGTCGGAACCGGCAAGGGCCTCATCGCTAAGGTGCACGCCTTCGCTGGCGCCGATCTGGAGGGACTTCTTGACCGCATTGACGGCCCCGGCCGGGCCCATGCTCAGGGCGATGACCTTGTTGCCGGCAGCTTCCCCGCCGCGGGCCTCGGTCAGCTGCAGCGCAGCCTCCAGGGCGTACTCATCCAGCTCGGACAGGATGCTTTCGGAGCGGTCCACGGTGTTGGCCCCGCCGGTGAGGTGGCGGTCGAACTGCGCATCCGGGACGTGCTTGACCAGCACAATGATTTTCAAAGTTTCTTCCACTGTGTCTACAGCAGCCTTCCATGCGGGTGGATAGCCGCCCCTGGCGGGGTCATGGCCACGGAACGCCCGGCAGCCGGGCTGTTCCTAGCTAACCATATAGCTGCCCTGCAACGCGGCCACGGTTAACGCCTGTGTCAGCGCCCCGACGGGCAAGCCGGACCACCAGTCCCCACCGGCAGAGGACCGGCACGCAAAAAGGCCGGGCCGCACCATTTCACATTCGGTGCGGCCCGGCCTTGCTGTCACTGCCTGCCGTGCTTTTTACTGCAGTGGTTCTACTTTTCTGGTTCTACTGCACTGGTTCTACTGTTCTGGTTCTACTGTTCTGGTTCTACTGTTCTGGTGCAGTGCCGAGGGTAACGTCGAGATCCTTCTGCTGGCCGCCGCGCAGGACCGTGACCTTGACCGTGGCACCGGCCGCCTGTTCGCGCACTGCTGCGGTCAACTGGTTGGGATCGCTGATGGTCAGGTTCTGGAACTTCGTCACGACGTCGCCAACCTTGACGCCGGCCTTGTCAGCGGCCGAGCCGGACTCGACGGTCGCGACCTCGGCGCCCACCGAGAACCCTGAGGAGGACGAGCCTGCGGCCTTGGCCTTCACGCTGACGCCGAACTGCCCGTGCGAGGCTTTGCCGTTGCTGATGATCTCCTGGGCCACGCGCTTGGCGTTGTTGATCGGGATGCTGAAGCCCACGCCGATGTTGCCGCTGCTGCTGCCGGTGGCCGAGTCGCCGCCGGCGGAGGCGATCGCGACGTTGACGCCGATGATTTCGCCCTTGGTGTTCACCAGCGCGCCGCCGGAGTTGCCTGGGTTGATGGCCGCATCGGTCTGGATGACGTTGATCGAAATGGATCCCTGATCAGCGGTGCTGGGGGTCTGGCCGCCGCCCGGAGGCGCGAACTGGAAGCCCTGGTCACCGCCCTGGGAATTGTCCGCACCGTTCTTCGGCGCGGCCGAGGACGCCACGCTGATGGTCCGGTTCAGGGTCGAGACGATGCCGTCCGTGACCGTGCCGGTGAGTCCAAGCGGCGATCCGATGGCGACGGCGGTGTCCCCGACGTTGAGCTTCCCGGAGTCGCCCAGCGTTGCCGGGACCAGGCCCGAGGGATTATCGATCTTGATCACGGCGAGGTCAGAGAGCGGATCAGTGCCGACGACTTTCGCGGAGAAAACCTTGCCCTCGCTCGTCCGGACCTCCACGGTGGCGTTAGCGGCCTTGCCGTCGAGGGTGACGACGTGGGTGTTCGTGAGCACGTGGCCCTCGGCGTCGAGGATGATTCCGCTGCCGGTGCCGCCGTCACTGCCGCTGGTTGCCTTGATGGTCACAACACTGGGAGAAGCCTTGAGGGCGGCGGCGGTGATGGCGTTGACGTCTTCGCGGTTGTTGACGATCACCGGCCCTGCCTGGGTGGTGCTGCTTGTGGCCGCCGTGGACGAACGGTCCGCCAGCAGGGCGTTGCCGCCGGCCACTACGCCGCCGCCGATCAGGCCGGCCGCCACGATGCTGGCCACGAGGGTCGGCACGCCGAAGGCTGCCTTGCGCTTGGGGGCATGCGCCGGGTTGTTCGCAAAGCTCGAGCCGGAAGGATAGGACGGCCCCTGCGGCGGCTGGCCACCGGAGTGGGCAACGTAGGGTGCAGGACCGTACTGGGACTGGCCGTACTGCGGCTGTCCGTACTGGGCCTGGCCGTACTGGGCCTGGCCGTAAGGCGGGTGGGTGGGCTGGTCGGGCTGGCCGTGTCCCTGGCCGGGCTGGGGCGATCCGCCGTAAGGGCCCGTCTGCTGGGCCTGATTGATCGGGGCCTGAGTATTCTGGGCTGAATTTTGCTGGGCGGGTGCGCCGAACTGCTGGGTATCCGCGGCGGAGCGCTGGGGCTCGGAGGGCTGCTGCTGGTAGACCGGACGCGGCGCGCCGTCCTCGGCGCGGTCCAGCCGGAGGGTCGGGTTCTCAGGTGCCGGGCTCGCCGGGCTACCGGGCGCCGCCTCGGACGCACCAACAGCATGCGTCTGCTCCGGTGATCCCTCCTGCGCTGCCGCCGGTTCCCGGTTCTGTGGTGTCGGCTCCGGTGACGCACCCGGCACTGGGTTCTCAGTCATGAGACTTCCTTTCATCCTCGTCTGCCTATAACTATGGACGCTCTGGCTGACACTAGAGCGGACATTTGCTGGGAGGTTCCTGAACGGATAGCTTGCGGCCTGCAGGCCTGTGTTTCCCAGTTTAGGCGCGTTTCGCTGGTGGCATATTCCCCTAGGTGGACTGCCATTTGGGTGCACCATAGAATCAAATGGAAATGCCACAGCGACCTGCGGCTTTACATCTGCGTGGGGGCGCTGCTGCTTTCTGTGACGGCTGGTTCGACCGAACCGGTCCCAGAAGTGCTGAAGGGTTGCACATGCGGTCTAAGTTGAATCGTTTCCTCGCCGTCCTCGGCGTCGCTGGATTGCTGGCGCTCCCCGCCGCTCCAGCTTTGGCCGAAGATCCGGTGACTATTCCGTCCGGGCAGAACATCGTGGACAGCGGCAACGTGCTCGGCGGCCGCAAGGCCGAGGTCCAGGACGCCATCCAGAAGCTCCTGAAGGACCACAAGTACAACCTCTATGTCATTACGGCAAAGACCTTCGAGAACCCTGCCGACCCCACGGCGTGGGCCACGGCCGTTGCCACGAACAAGGGCATGGGCAAGGCCGACGTCATCCTCACCATGTCCGACGACGGGCACTACTACTTCTCCCCCGCCAAGACCAGTGCGATCTACCCCAAGACGTCCAACATCACCCAGAACGCCATAGTCCCGAACCTGGCCGGCGGGAAGCGCGACTTCGCGCAGGCGGCCATTGATACCGCTGGTGCGGTGGGCGACGCGGCGGGCGGCGGCAGCGGCACTGTGCCCTCCGACGCCGGCGCGGGCAGCGCCGTCCTGGTGGGAGTCGGCGTCGTGGCCGCGGCAGGTGGCGGAGCTTACCTGTACTTCCGCAACCGCCGGAAAAAGGCCGGCAAGGGTGCCGGAGCGTCCTACGGACCCCAGGGTGCAGAGCTCGATCCACTGGCGGGCCTGACCGTTGCTGAACTACGCCGCAAGAGCGATTCGCTGCTGATCGAGGCCGATGACGCCATCAAGTCCAGCGAACAGGAACTTGGATTCGCCCAGGCCCAATACGGTGACTCGGCGGTGGGCAACTTCACCAAGGCGCTGCAGGAGGCCAAGGGGCACATGACGGAATCGTTCAAGCTGCAGCAGCAGCTGGACGACCACATCCCCGACACCGAAGAGCAGCAACGGAGCTGGCTTGGCGAAATCATCCGCCGCTCCGAGGCAGCCCTGGCATCGCTGCAGGAGCAAAAGGCGGACTTCGATTCCCTCCGGGAGCTGGAGAAAAACGCCCCGCAGGCCCTTGCCGCCGTCGGTGCCGGAGCCGCCGAAGCCGAGGCCAAGATCGCCAGCGCCGAACAATCGCTGACGGACCTGCGCGCCAAGTACGCCGAGAGCGCCCTGGTCCAGGTTGCGGACAATATCAAGCAGGCCAAGGAACGCCTCGAATTCGTGCAGAACGCCTCAACCGCGGCGCAGGAAAAGCTCGCCGCCGGCGAGAACGGCCTTGCCGCGGTGGCTGTGCGTGCGGCCGAGGAGAGCCTGCACCAGACCAACGTGCTGATCGGGGCCATCACCAAGGTGGCTGGCAGCCTCGATGAGGCACGCAGCGGCCTGGAATCCGCCGTCGTCGACACTGCCCAGGACCTGGCCCAGGCGAAAGCGATGCTCCAGTCGGGCGCCCATCCGGAGCTTTCCGGTCCGGTGGCCGCAGTGGAGGCAGCGCTGGCCCAGGTGAAGGCAGAAATCCAGGGCGGCAAGATCGATCCCATCGCCACCCTGGAACGCGTCGAAGCGGCGCACCAGACACTCGACCAGTCGCTGGGCGGAATCCGCGACCAGCAGGAACAGGCGCGCCGCGCCCAGGCGTCACTGCAGCAAAGCATCATGTCGGCCCAGGCCCAGATCAGCGCGACGTCGGACTACATCACCGCCCGCCGCGGCGGCGTGGGCACCGACGCCCGCACACGCCTGGCGGAAGCCCAGCGCAACCTGGACTATGCGCTGTCCATCTCCCGCACCGACCCGGTCACCGCGTTGCAGTACGCCCAGCAGGCCTACGCGCTGGCGGCCCAGGCCGCGCAGCTGGCCCAGTCCGATGTTGACCAGTTCGGCGGCTACACCAACCAGGGCTATGGCCGTGGCGGGATGTTCGGTGGCAGCGGCGGAGGCGGGCTCGGCGGGGCGATCCTCGGCGGAATCCTCATCAACTCAATCCTCCACGGCGGAGGCGGTGGAGGCTGGGGTGGCGGCGGAGGTAGCTGGGGCGGCGACGATTCCGGCGGAGGCTGGGGTGGCGGCGGCGACTTTGGCGGCGGCGGCGACTTTGGCGGCGGCGACTCCGGGAGTTTCTGACCCCGTTGCCGCCCCCGGACCTGAAACAGCAACGGGAAACAGGAATGCGATTCACCACAGACCACGCGCCGGCCACAACCGGCGGACAGCGACTAGAAGCGACACACATCATCTGATCACTGGATTCAGTGAAATATCGGAGCAGGACGAAAGGTAACACCATGGTTAAGCAGTCCATTTTCGGCCGAATGGCCCAGCTGGCAAAGGCCAACATCAACTCTTTGCTGGACCAGGCCGAGGATCCGCAGAAAATGCTGGATCAGATGGTCCGTGACTACACGAACAACATCGCGGAGGCCGAGTCCGCCGTGGCCCAGACCATTGGCAACCTGCGCATGCTCCAGGACGACTACAACGAGGACGTCCGCAACGCCCACGACTGGGGCAACAAGGCCCTCGCCGCGTCGCGCAAAGCCGATGAATACCGCGCCAAGGGCGACGCCGGTGACGCCGAGAAGTTCAACAACCTGGCCAAAGTTGCGCTGCAGCGCCAGATCGCCTCCGAGAACGAGGCCAAGGCCGCCGAGCCGAACATCGCCTCCCAGTCCGAGGTGGTGGACAAGCTCAAGCAGGGCCTGGACCAGATGAAGGGCAAGCTCAACGAACTGACCAGCAAGCGCAATGAGCTGGTGGCCCGGTCCAAGACCGTCGAGGCACAGAGCCAGGTCCACGACGCCCTCAAGAGCATCAACATCATGGACCCCACGTCCGAGGTGGGCCGCTTTGAAGAGAAGATCCGCCGCGAGGAAGCCAAGGTCCGCGGCCAGCAGGAGCTCGCCGCCTCGAGCCTGGACGCCCAGTTCAATTCACTGGAGGACCTGGGCGAGCAGACCGAGATCGAAGCCCGGCTGGCGGCGCTGAAGTCCGGCGGCTCCCCCGCAGCCATCGGCACGGGCGCCACCCAGGCTGCGTCCGACTCCACGGTGGACGAGGCAGACTTCGACAAGCTCTGACCTGAACCCTCCGGCGGACTTTGCCGGAAGTGCCTCCCGCACGCACGTTAGACCCAGGGCCGGTCTCCGACGGGTGAGCCTGACTCCAGGTTCGCCCGCCGGGGGCCGGCCCTTGCCATCGCACCGTTACCGCCATTGCACGGTACCCGCGGCCGCGCGTGTACCGTGGTTTCATGTCTTCGACCCTTGTCTGGCTCCGCGACGACCTCCGGCTGGACGATAATCCCGCACTGTCGGAGGCCGCGTCCCTGGGCACGCCACTGACCGTCGTTTACGTCCTGGATGAGGAGTCTCCCGGCGTCCGGCCCCTGGGCGGGGCGGTCAAGTGGTGGCTCCACCACTCCCTGGCCGGGCTCGCCGCGGCGCTGGAGGCCTTGGGGTCCAGGCTGGTGCTCCGTCGCGGCCCGGCCGAGGGGATCATCAAAGACCTCGCCGCGGACACCTCTGCCGACACGCTGCTGTGGAACCGCCGGTACAGCGAGCCCGAGCGCAGCATCGACGCCGGCCTGAAGAGCTGGGCCGCTGAGGAGGGCATCAGGGCCACCAGCTTCCAAGCCAACCTCATGTTTGAGCCATGGACCGTCCGGACCGGCAGCGGGGGGCCCTACAAAGTCTTCACGCCGTTCTGGAAGGCCTGCCTGGCCGGCGCCGAGCCCCGGCAACCGCTGGCCGCCCCGGACCGGCTGCCTGCTCCGGCAGCCAGCGGTGCCGGCGGACCACCGGCCGGTGACACGCTCGAGCACTGGGGCCTGCTCCCCCGCGACCCCGACTGGAGCACGGGGCTGGCTGGCACCTGGACACCCGGAGAAGCCGGCGCCCACGGCCGCCTGATGGATTTCGTGGAGGGGCCGGCAGCGGAATATGGCACCGGCCGTGACATTCCCGGGGTCGAAGGCACGTCCCGGCTCTCCCCGCATCTGCGCTTTGGCGAAATCAGCCCCTTCCGGATCTGGCACACGCTGCGGGACAGTTTTCCGCCGGGCGCACCGGCCGACGTCGGCGTCTTCCGCTCCGAGCTTGGCTGGCGGGAGTTCTGCTGGCAGCTGCTGTACGAGAATCCTGACCTGGCGACGCGGAACTACCGGCCGGAATTCGACGGCTTTCAGTGGCAGCCGCCGTCGGGAGACGAGATGGAAGCCTGGCAGCAGGGCCACACGGGATATCCACTGGTTGACGCCGGCATGCGCCAGCTCTGGCAGACCGGCTGGATGCACAACCGCGTGCGCATGGCGGCCGCGTCCTTCCTGGTGAAGAACCTGCTGGCGGACTGGCGGCTGGGCGAGGCCTGGTTCTGGGACACCTTGGTGGACGCCGACGCCGCGAGCAATCCGGCCAACTGGCAGTGGGTGGCGGGCTCGGGTGCCGACGCCTCGCCGTATTTCCGGATCTTCAACCCGGTCACGCAGAGCAAGAAGTTCGACGCCGCCGGCCGTTACCTCCGCGGATACATCCCCGAGCTGGCCGGCCTGGACGACAAGGCGGTCCACGAGCCCTGGAAGGCCCCTGACGCCGCCAACGGCTACCCTGGACCCATCGTGGACCTTGCTGAGACCCGGGCACGTGCCCTGGCCACATATCAGCGGCTCAAGGACGGCTGACGACGCTGACGACCGGCAGACGACCGGCAACCCGGGCCCATGAGTTCCGGACCGGGTTGCGCCGCGCGGAAGAAGTGGCCACCTGCAGAGGTAGCAGTCCGCGGGGGCAACAGGAAAGGCCCGGATCATCAGATCCGGGCCTTATCCTTTATCTTCCAGTTTGTCCTGCTGGTGTTCCTTGGTTGCGGGGACAGGATTTGAACCTGTGACCTCTGGGTTATGAGCCCAGCGAGCTACCGAACTGCTCCACCCCGCGTCGCTTGATCAACTCTACCCTAGTTTCCGGGCCGCCCTGACCACTGCCCCATTCCTAGCCCTGGTGGGCGCAATCGGGGATGGCCGCCGGCCGACCGGGGCTCCTTTGGACACCATTCCGGCCCCTGCGTCCAGCCTCCTCGGCGCGTCCGTGCCAAAAGTGCCCCCGGACCGCATCCGGGGCGGGCCCGCGGCGCTTAAAGCAAAAGGTCCGGAACACTGTTTCCAGTGTTCCGGACCTTTTCTCCAGTTGCGGGGACAGGATTTGAACCTGTGACCTCTGGGTTATGAGCCCAGCGAGCTACCGAACTGCTCCACCCCGCGTCGCAAGATCAACTCTACCTGCCGGTGAACTTGAGGCCAAATCGAGGTGACGTGATGTGCATCTCGCCGCCCGCGGTAGCCGCCGTCGAACGCCACAGGCCGGGCCTGCCCTCTCTGTGGAGGGCAAACCCGGCCTGTGGTCTGCGTACGGCCTGGGACCGGCTCCGCGCGGGGCTAGCCGCCCGCCGTCGCCGACGGGCTGGCGGACGGCGCCGGCGTGGCTGTACCGGCCGGCGCAGGGGTTTCCAGCTTCGCCTCGGCCTCGAGCGCCTTCTGCAGCGCCGCGGCCAGCTTCTTCTGCTGGTCGCCGTAGGTCGCGAAGTCACCCTTCGCCAGGGCGTCCTGGCCGGCCTTTATCGCGGCGCTGGCGTCGTCCAGGGCGGCCTTCAGCTCCGCCTTCGCGTCGGTGGTGCCAGGCGCTGCCGGCGTGCCCCCGGGCGTGGTGGGCGTGGCCGGGGTCTGCCCCTTGTTGGCCGAGTCCCCTGCCGCGGCACCTGAGTTTCCACCGAACAGCTGGTTCAGTGCCTCATCCAGCGTGGGTGCGAACCCGATCTTGTCGCCGAACGCCACCAGGACGCGCTGCAGCGTCGGGTAGGAGGTTTCACCCGTAGAGCGCAGATAGACGGGCTGGACGTACGCCATGCCGCCGCCTACCGGCAACGTCAGGAGGTTGCCGTTGAGCACCGCGGAGGCACCCTGGCGCAGCAGGTTCAGGGCCTGCGAAACGGTGGGGTCGGAGTTGAACTTGTTCTGCGCCTGGCCGGGGCCGGGGACCTGGGTTTCCGGCGGGATTTGCAGGAGCCTGAGCTGGCCGTAGCTGTCCGCCTTGACGCCCTTCTGGTTGCCTGCGTCGGAGTCCGCGGCCAGGAAGCCGTAGAGCACGTTGCGGGCGTTGCCGTTGACCACCTGCGGGATGAACGAGGAGGTCAGCTGGAACGCGGGCTTGTCCTGGTCGGGCATCTTCAGTGACATGTAGTACGGCGGCTGCTTGACCTCGTCCTTGACGGTCGGGTCGTTCGGAACGGACCAGGCATCAATGTTGGTGTAGAAGCTGTCCGGATTGGTCACGTGGTAGCGGCCCAGGAGCTCGCGCTGGACCTTGAACAGGTCCTCGGGGTACCGCACGTGGCTCATGAGCTGACCGGACATCTCCGAATACGGCTTCACCGACGTCGGGAAGATCTTCTCCCACGCCTTCAGCACCGGGTCCTGGTCATCCCAGGCGTACAGGGTCACGGAGCCGTCGTAGGCATCCACTGTGGCCTTGACCGAGTTGCGGATGTAGTTCACCGTGCTGTTCGGCAGGGCTACCGTCCGGTTCGCGGCGGTCTGGGAGTCGGCCGTGGCGGCGGAGAGCTGCTCCTGCTGCGAGTACGGGAAGTACGGGCTCGTGGTGTATCCGTCCACGATCCACTTCACCCGGCCGTCGACGACGGCGGGGTAGGGGTTGCCGTCCACGGTCAGGTAGGGCGCTACCTTCTCGACGCGGTCCCGCGGGTTGCGGTCGTAGAGGATCTGGGATTCTGCGTTCACGCCGTCCGAAAGCAGCAGGTCCGAGGACTGGAACTTGATCGCGTAGAGGATCTTGTTGAAGAAGCTGCCGACGTTCGGGCCACCGTTGCCGGTGAAGGTGTACTGGGTTTCGGCGTCGCCTTCCTTGCCCGCGGGCCGGTCCTGCTCGCGGTGCGCGGCGCCGGCCGGGGCGCCCACGATCGAGTAGTCGGGTGAGTCCTGGCCGAAGTAAATACGGGGCTGGTACGTCGAATCGTTGCCGAGTGCGCCGTTGGACGGGATGCCGGACTGCAGGAAGTCCGGTTTACCGTCCACGGTGAACTTGTTGCCCTTGGCCGCAACGACGCCATAGCCGTGGGTGTAGACGACGTGGCGGTTCAGCCAGGACTGCTGGTTGGTGGCCAGCCCGTCCGGGTTGAGTTCACGGACGGCGATGACCGTGTCCTGGATCTTGCCGTCGATCTCGTAGCGGTCCACATTCAGGGCGCTGGGGAACTGGTAATAGGGCCGGTACTGCTCCAGCTGGGAGAAGGCATCCGAGATCAGGTTCGGATCCAGCAGACGGATGTTGGCGGTGGTTTGCGCATCGGGGGCCAGCGCGCCGGTGGTGGCGGCAGTGGTGGCGTTGTACCGCTTTTCCTGGACCTTATCCAGGCCGTAGGCGGCTCGGGTCATGGCGATGTTCCGCTGGATGTATTGGTTTTCCAGCGTCTGCTCCGAAGGCCGGACCTGGAATTGCTGGATGACCCACGGGTAGACGCCGCCGGCCAGGATGGCCGTGATGATGAGCATGGCGGTGCCGATCACGGGAAGGCGCCACTTGCCGATCACCGCGGCGACGATGAACAGCACGGCGACGATCGCAGCGGCCACTGCCAGGATGGCCTTGGTCGGAATGACGGCGTTAACGTCCGTGTACAGCGCGCCCGCCCAACGCCCGCTGTTGTTCTGCACTGTGGAATAGCGGTCCAGCCAGAAGTTGACGCCCATCAGCAGCAGGAAGGCTGTGCCCGTGACAGCCAGGTGGATCTGGGCGGCGCGGCTGGTGAAGATCCCGCGTTCCATGATCCGGATGCTGCCGTAAAGGTAGTGGGTGAGGATGCCGGCAAGGCCCGCGACCACCGTGACGCTGATGAGGAACCCGGTGACGAAACCGAGGAACGGAAGGGTCATGAGGTAGAAGCTGATGTCCAGGCCGAACTGGGGATCGTTCTGGCCAAAGGGCTCCTGGTTCAGGAACAGCAGGACTTTTTGCCACTGGCTTGCGGCGGCGCTGCCGGCGAACAGGCCAAAGAGGATGGGAAGTCCAACCATCACCACGCGGCGGACCGGTTCGAGCTGGGCCTGATAGCGGTTCAGGTTGTCCCGGATTTCCGAATCGGGCGCGTACACCGGCCGCGCATGGTACGCCACGCGGATGGCGAAGAAGACGGCGGTAAACATGACGGCGAACCCTGCCAGGAAGATCCCGATCCTGGCCAGGTTCTCGGTCATGAACACTTCGAAGAAGCCCAGCTGCTGATACCAGAGGACATCCGTCCAAACGTTGGCGAAGAAGATGAACCCGACCACTATCAAGGCCACGATGATCAGCGTCGGCGTCAGGGCGCCGCGTCGTGTCGGGGGTCTTCCGGGCGGGACAGTGCTGGCGGGACGGGACAAACTCGGTACCTCATAGCTGGTCGTCTACTGCTGGTTTTTAGTTATTAGTCGCTGCTGTAACTCAGTCCTGCGACTAAGTGCCGGCCGTGCCGGGTTGATGCATTCTAGCGGCCGCCGCTGCCGTTCCGTCAGGGCCCTGCAGCAGGGTCCCGGCGGGACGGCGGCGACCGTCATAAGTGCCACGACTGGGGCCGGTGCTTAGTTCCGCGGCCAGTCTAGTTGCTGGTGCAGACCGGGAGGCCCGATGTGTCGCCGCCTGACGCGGCCAGTTCCACCGCTTTGCGGGCCTCGGTGAGGTTCTCGACCCTGACCACCTGCAGGCCGTCGGGAATGTGGCCCACGACGTCGTCGCAGTTGGCCGCTGGGGCCAGGAACATGGTGGCGCCGCCGGACCGCGCCCCGTGCATTTTCTGGGCGATCCCGCCGATGGGACCCACGGCACCGTCCGGGGTGATGGTTCCGGTTCCCGCGATGTGCTTGCCCCCGGTCAGGTCACCGGGGGTGACGGTGTCGATGATGCCGAGCGCGAACATCATGCCAGCGCTGGGGCCGCCGACTTTGTCGAGGGAAATCGTGACATCAAAGGGGAAGGTGAACTTGTACTGCAGCAGGACGCCGAGGATATAGCGGCCCGCGCTGTTTTTGGCCGGGGTGATAGTGACGGGCACCTGCGCGCCGGCGCGTTCCGCGACGACCTTGACGGGCTTTCCGTTCCCGGCGGCCAGTTCGGCCTGGACGACGGCCAGCGCCGTGATGGGTTTGCCGTTGATGGAGACTAGAACGTCTCCGTCCTGCAGCAGGCCCTTCGAGGCGGAGTCGTCCGGGAGGCCCGCGACCTGCAGTTTCTGCCCGAACGGAATATTCAGTTCCTTCATTGCCGAGGCGATCGCGTTCTCCTGGGAGGTCGTCATCGCGGTGGCGCTCTCCTGCTGGGACTGTTCCTTGGTGACGCCGGTCGGGAACAGGAGCTCCTGGGGGTAGACGGCCTTCGTGCCGTTCAGCCATGCCGAAAACGCCTCGAAGACGGTCACCGGACCGTTCGGGCCGCCGTCGACATAGACGGTGGTGAGGTCCAGGCTGCCTTTGGCGGGAAACGTCTCATGGCCGGTAACGCTGATGACCGGTTTGCCGTTGTCCTGACCGATGGTGTTGAAGGTGGGCCCGGGAGATTCGACCACGTACGGCACCGGCAGGCTTACCGCAGTGATGCCAAGGGCCACGGTTAGCAGCCCCGAGACCAGCATGGCCGAGGACCGGTTGTTGCGTTTGCGGGGCGCACGAATGCCAGCCAGCCGCGCCCTCCTGCCCCGGACGGGGCCGGCCGCGGGGTCGCTGGCGGGCTGTTCACCTTGGGTGACTGTCATTGAACGACCTCTCCGTGCCGGCACGAGGGGGCGGCCCTGACAAGCCTGACAGGACACCGCGACCACGCACCAAGGCCACAGCCTACCGCGAGGCTGCCGCGTGCAAATATTCCAACTTCCAAGCCTACGCGCTTAGCACCCCGGACCGCTCTTTGCCTACAGCGAACGTGGCGCGGTTTCGGCAGACAGCCGCTCTCGCCGGGGGGTACCGTGAAAGTTGAGAAGCAGCCACACCGACGATCGGCGGGATCATGACCTCCAACCCACTCAATCCGTCCAATGGCGACGAGGAACCCAAGGATCCCCTGGCCGAAATGCTCAAGAACCTGATGGGCGGCCAGGGCATGGGCAACATCGACCCCGCCGAACTAGCCAAGGCCGCCGGCCTCCCGGACGATCCCAACCTCCTGGCCCAGATGTTCTCCCAGGTCCAGGCGATGATGAGCGCCCCCTCCGAAGGGCCCGTCAATTGGCAGCTGGCGCACGAGAACGCCCGGCGGGTGGCCGCCAGCGGATCCGATCCCTCGGTCACCGCCCAGCAGTCGAGGGAGGTCGATGAGGCCCTCCGCCTGGCCGAACTCTGGCTCGACCAGGTCACCGGGCTTCCCGCCACCGGCCTGATCGGCCGGGCGTGGTCCCGGGCCGAGTGGGTCGAGGAAACCCTCGGAACATGGAAGCGGCTGACCGAGCCCGTGGCCAACAGCATTGCCAATGCGCTCTCCGCCGCCATGACCGAGCAGATGCCCGAGGAAATGAAGTCCATGATGGGCGGCGCCTCCTCCATGATCCAGAACATGGGCGGCGCGATCTTCGGCATGCAGCTTGGCCAGGCGATCGGCGCGCTCTCGGCCGAAGTGGTCAGCTCCACCGATATCGGTGTGCCCCTGGCAGACCTCGAGATGGCCCTCCTGCCGGCCAACGTGGCGAAGTTCGGTGAGGGTCTCAGCCTGCCGGAGAACGACATCCGGCTCTTCCTCGCCGTGCGTGAAGCGGCGCACGCCCGCCTGTTCGTCCAGGTCCCCTGGCTGCGCGGACACCTGCTGGGCGCGATCGAGGCCTACGCCCGCGGTATCCACATCGACACGTCCAAGATCGAAGAACTCGCCCGGGAGATCGATCCCAGCAACCCCGAGGGCATCCAGGAAGCGCTCTCGCAGGGTGTCTTCATGCCGCAGCGCACGCCCGCCCAGGAGCAGGCCCTCGAAAAGCTCGAGACGGCCCTCGCGCTGGTGGAAGGCTGGGTGGACGAACTGAGCTGGGGCGCGACGGAAAAGCTGCTGCCTAACGCCGCTGCCTTGCGCGAAACGGTCCGGCGGCGCCGGGCTACCGGGGGCCCCGCGGAGCACGCGTTTTCCTCACTGGTGGGGCTCGAACTGCGGCCGCGCCGGCTCCGGGAAGCGGCCACGCTGTGGGCCTCGCTCAAGAACGAGCGCGGCGTAGAGGGCCGCGACGCCGTCTGGCAGCACCCTGACCTGCTGCCCACAGCCGAGGACCTGGACGATCCGCAGGGCTTCAGCGAACGCCGGAAACTTGCCGAGGCCAGCGACAGCGAAGTGGATGACGCCCTGCAGAAGCTCCTTAACGGAGGATTCGACGAGCCCGCCGGCACCGAGCCCGCCGGCACCGGCCAGGAACCGGCAGCCAACGACGACGAGGCGGCCAGCGACGAGGACCGCCCCGACGGCGAAACAGAGGACAGCGGACCAGAGGACGGCGAACCGGACGACAGCGGACGGAACGACAGCGGACCGGAAGAGGGCGGCAAGCCCAAGGCCTAGTGCCTGAGGCGGTTCGAGCGCTAGGGGGCCCCGGCCGGGACTTCGGTTCCGTCCGGGGCTTCGTCGTATCCGCCGCCGGCAGCGTCAGCGGGAGCCAAGCCGCGCGACGTCGCAAACGAGACCCCGTCCAGGAAGGCCTTGGCACGCTCCGTCTCAGGGTACGCCTCCAGCAGCCGCCAGAATGCGGCGTCGTGGCCCGCCACCAGGAGGTGGGCGAGCTCGTGGAGCAATACGTAGTCGATGACCCACTGCGGCATGGGCTGCAGCTTCGCCGAGAGCCGGATGGTTCCTTCGGACGGTGTCGCCGAGCCCCACCGCGAATTCTGGTTCGTGACCCAGCGGACCGAGGAGGGCACTGCCCTGCCGCCGAAGTACTTCGTTGACAGTTCGGCGGCGTGGGCGGCAAGGTCGGCGTCACTGCGGGGCCGCCGCCGGCCGGTGCCGCGCGCGCCCCGGGCCCCTTGGAGCCGCAGCTTTTCGAGCATGCGGTGCACCCATTCCCGTTCCTGGGCCCTGCTGAAGGACGCGGGGATGGCGACCACGGCGGTGCCGTCTTCCCAGAACGCGGCAACGGTCCGGCGTCGGCGGGCGGACCGGCGGACCACCACCGGGGCGCCGTCGGCGGTGGTCAGCGGCGTGGCCGCCGGAACGGCGCCGGAGCCCGACGACCCGGATTGGCCGGACGTTTTTGCACCGGACATCACTGCACCGTACTCTCGGCCAGGACCGCCAGGACGGCCTCGCCATACTTCTCCAGCTTGGACGGACCCACGCCGGCGAGTTTGGCCAGCTGTTCCAGCGAGTCGGGCCGCGCCTCGGCGATGGCGGTCAGCGTGGCATCGGTGAACACGACAAAAGCCGGGACGTCCGCCTCGAGGGCCACCTCTTTCCGCCACTGCCGCAGGGCGTCAAACGTCTGTTCCTCGTAGGTGGGCGGGCACTGGTTGCAGCGCCCCACCTTGCGCTCCGCACCGCTGGAGAGCATGCTGCCGCAGACCCGGCATGACGCCGGAACGGCCGCCTTCCGGCGCGGCGCCGCCCCCTTGCCCCGGAGCTGGGAGCTGGCCACCGAGTCGGGCCGCAGTCCGTCCAGGAAGCGGGAGGGCTTGCGGTTGGCCCGGCCGCCCGGCGTCCGGGCGGTGGACCAGGACAGGGACAGGTGTTCGCGGGCACGGGTGATGCCCACATACAGGAGCCGGCGTTCCTCGTCCACCGCCTCCGGGCTGTCCGCGAACGAGATGGGCATGAGCCCTTCGCTGAGCCCCACGAGGAAGACTGCGTCCCATTCCAGTCCCTTGGCGGCGTGCAGCGATGCGAGGGTGACTCCCTGAACGGTCGGTGCATGCTGTGCCAGCGACCGCTCCTGGAGCTCGTTGACGAAGTCCGAGAGTGAGAACTGCGGGCCCCTGCTGATGACCAGTTCGTCGGCCAGCGCCACGAGGGCGGCCAGCGATTCCCAGCGCTCCCGGAGCGCACCGCCACTGTGCGGCGCCGCGTCGGTGTAGCCGAGGGAAGCGACAATGTCGCGGACAAGCTGCCCGAGCGGCTCGGGCGAGGCGGTTTCGGCGACCGCCCGGGTGGCGGCCCGAAGCTGCAGGATGGCGTCCCGGACCTCCTTGCGGGCGAAGAACCGCTCACCGCCGCGCAGCTGGTACCCGATCCCGGCCGAGGCCAGCGCCTGTTCGTAGGCTTCGGACTGCCCGTTGGTGCGGAAAAGCACGGCGACCTGGCTGGCCGGGGTTCCGGCGTCGAGGAGTTCGCGGATCCGGGCGGCCACCGTGGCGGCCTCCGCCTCGTCGTCCGAACATTCGGTGAACCGGGGCACCGGGCCCGCCGGCCGTTGCGCCACGAGCTGCAGCGGCGTGGCCCAGGCGGCGTCCGCCGCCGGGCCTCCGCTGCGCCGGCCCGCGAGGAGGTCGTTGGCGAGCCTGACAACCTGGGGCGTGGAGCGGTAGTCCCGGATCAGCTTGACGACGTGGGCCTCGGGATACATCCCCTTGAAGCCGAGCAGGTGCTTCGGGGAGGCGCCGGTGAAGGAGTAGATGGTCTGGCTGGCGTCGCCCACGACACAGAGCTCGTCGCGTCCGCCCAGCCACAGCTCCAGGAGCCGCTGCTGCAGCGGCGAGACGTCCTGGTACTCGTCCACCACGAAGTGCCGGTACTGCTCCCGGACAGTCGCCGCCACCTTGGGATCCTCCTGCAGGATACCCACGGTGATCAGCAGCACGTCCTCGAAGTCGATGACGTTGCGGTCGGTCTTGACGTCCTCGTAGGACTGGAAGACCCGGGCCACGGCCGTCAGGTCGAAGCCGCCCGGGTTGCCGCGGCCCTGGGCGTTTTCCAGGTAGTTCGCCGGGGTCAGCATGGACACCTTGGCCCACTCGATTTCGGAGGCGAGGTCGCGGATGGAGGCGCGGTCGGTGCTGAGCCGGAGCCGCCTCGCGGCCTCGGCGATCATCTGTGCCTTGTGGTCCAGCAGGTTGGGCAGGGCACCTCCGACGGCCTGCGGCCAGAAGAACTGCAGCTGGCGCAGCGCCGCGGCGTGAAAGGTCCGGGCCTGGACATTGCCGACCCCGAGGTCACGGAGCCGGCTGCGCATCTCGGCGGCCGCC
Organism: Arthrobacter sp. 05T47; assembly: GCF_056395825.1. Classification (NCBI taxonomy): domain Bacteria; kingdom Bacillati; phylum Actinomycetota; class Actinomycetes; order Micrococcales; family Micrococcaceae; genus Arthrobacter; species Arthrobacter sp. 05T47. The sequence goes on from NZ_JBFTKG010000021.1 coordinate 31,650, forward strand.
CGGGCCGTGAAGGTGACTGCCAGGAGCCGCTGCGGGCTGTACACCCCGGAGTGGACGCCGTAGGCGATCCGGTGCGTGATGGCGCGGGTCTTGCCGGTGCCGGCACCGGCCAGCACGCACATGGGTCCCTGCAGGGCGCTGGCGACCTCGCGCTGCTCGGCGTCGAGGCCGCCGAGGATCCGTTCCTCCAGCGAGCGGGAGTCCGGTTCGAGGGCGACGTCGGACGTGCCGCCGGGGGCGCCGGATGCGGCGGTGTCGGATGTCTCCAAGCCGGGAACAGTGCTGAAGTTCAGTTTCTCTGGGGTCACTTTTTCTGGGGTCACTTTTGCTGCTCAGTCGGTAGTCGGTGTCCTGCGGTTGGGGAGGCAGGCAGTGTCAGCCTGAAAGACAATGTCAGGCGCTGTCCGCGGCGTCCGCTATGATGCCGCCGTACCAGTGTTCAATGAGGGACCGGGCGATGGAGAGCCGGCTGGAAATGACGATCTCGCCGCTGAGGATGGCGGCCTGCAGTTCGCTCCGGCTGAACCAGCGCGCCCTGGTGACCTCAACGCCGTCGGGCCGGGCTTCGGTGTCCTCCGTGGTGGCCGTGAATCCGAGCATCAGGGACGCGGGGAAGGGCCAGGACTGCGATCCGAGGTACTGGGAGGCTGTCACCCGGACGCCCACTTCCTCGGCGATCTCGCGCTTGACCGCCTGTTCAAGCGACTCCCCCGGTTCGACGAAGCCGGCGAGGGTCGAATAGTTCTTGGCGTCAAGAGGGCCGCCCCCGCCGAGGAGCAGCCTCCCGTCGGCACCCACCACGGTCACGATGATGGCCGGATCCGTCCGGGGAAAGTGCTCGGAGTTGTCCGCCGGGCAGCGCCGGACCCAGCCGCCGGCTTCCGGCTGCGTGGGCGTCCCGCAGCGCGGGCAGTGGGTGTGGGTGGCGTGCCAGTTGGCGATGGCACTGGCTTCGATGAACAGTGCCGTGTCCGTGGCGTCCAAGCGTGCGGCGACCTCGCGGAACCCCGCCCACTGGGCATCGCCGGGGATGCCCGCCACGTGGGCCTCGAACTCCTCGGCCCGGACTTCGAACTGGGCCGGGAGGACGAAGAGGACGAGCTCGGTGCCCGCGTCGAGGTCCGAACCGGGCAGGGCCGATCCCAGGTAGATCACGTGTTCCGGGGCGTACGGGGTGTTCGCCAGGTGCCCGGAGAGCTCGGCCGCATTCAGGAGTACCAGGCTGTTGCCGCTGACCAGCGCCTGCCGTCCGGAGAGCACCACGGCCTGCGCCGAGCCCGCGCCGACCAGCTCCTCCAGCATTCCGGGCTTCTGCCGGGCGGCGGATCCGCGGTCGATCAGCGCCGGGAGCACCGGCAGGACCGTCTCCATCAGGTGGTTTGCCGGCAGGAGCTGCACGGGCGACGCCGCTTCGGGTGCCGGTGATTCGGAGGGGGTTTGCCCTGACGCTTGTGACGATCCTTCAGAAGGTGCCGGTGACTCCGCAAGACTCATGTACCCACCGTACTGACTCGGGCAGACAATTGACATTTGCCGCCCACGCGGCCGCGCGCTGGAAGGCCGGCGCGGAAGGGGCCCTTTGCCGCTGATTTATCCGACATTTGCCCCTCATTTGACGCAGATCTCAAGACTCGCCGGAGTGCATCGCCGTCTTAAGCGCCGCTCAATCTACCGTGGAAGGGTGAGAAGGAAACCTATCGAACTGGCAGCCGTGGCAACGGCGGCGGTACCCGGCCTGACCCCGACCGCCGTCAGCTCTGCGCCCGACGATCCGGCGGACTTCGACGCTGCCCTCCTGCTGGACTCCGAGGGCAAGCGTTGGCGCGTCCGCTCCCCCCGGCACGCCGAAGCCAGTGCCCGGCTGGAAACCGAATTCCTGGTCCTGCGGGCCTTCGCTCCCGGCATCCGCGCCGAGCTGCCATTCCTCATGCCCACGGTGGCGGGAACAGTCCGGCAGGGCCAGCTCAGCACCTTTGTCTACTCCCATCTGGCCGGCGCCACGCGCTCCCTGGACGAGCTCAGCAGCGGATCGCCCGGCGTGGCCCGTGAAATCGGGGCGGCGCTGGCCGCGATCCATGACCTGCCGCGGTCGCTTGTGAGCAATGCCGACCTGCCCAGTTACACGCCCAACGAATTCCGCCAACGGCGCCTCAATGAACTCGACCAGGCCGCCACGACCGGAAAAATCCCGCCGCTGCTGTTGCGGCGCTGGGAACACGCCATGGAAGACGTCTCGCTCTGGCGCTTCAATCCCTGCGTTGTCCACGGCGACCTCCACGAGGACAACCTGCTGGTCGACGGCGACCGCGTGACCGCAGTGACGGGCTGGACCGACCTGCGGATCGGCGACCCGGCGGATGACATGGCCTGGCTGGTCGCGTCCAACGAGCAGGACTTTGTCAACGCGGTCCTGGATCACTACACCTCCAGCCGGCGCGACGTGCCCGATGCCCACCTGCTGCGGCGGGCGGCACTGTCCGCCGAATTCGCCCTGGCGCAGTACCTGGTCAAGGGCCTGGCCGCCGGCAACGAGGACATGATCGACGAGGCAGAGTCCATGCTCGCCGCATTGGCCGACGACGTGGCCGAACACGGCGGCCAGCCCATCAGCGTTGAGCCGCTCCCGCAGCCGGTCGCGGCCCACGAACCCGGGGCAGGCCAGTCCGGTGACGGTGACGAAGCGCCGACGGTGGCTCCGGCGGCCCCTGCAGCCTCAGCCCCCACAGCCGCTCCGGCCGGGGGGACACCGCCCGCCGTCGGTAAGGTCACGCTGCTGCCCATGGAGCCGGTCCCCGATGCCGTACCGGCAGCCGCTGCCCCTGCCGCTGCCCCTGCGGAGATCAGTGCCACGCCCGCTGTGCACGTCACGCCCATCCCCCGCGAGGCGGAGGCTGACGCGACGGAATCTGAAGCGACGGAGGCTGAAGAGACTAGGCCTGACGCAGCGATGGTTGCCGCTGACAACTCCGAATCCAACTCCGCTGACCCGGCGGAGGACGCCCCGCAGGCCGCGGCCCAGGACTCTGACCCCGAGGTTGCGGCTCCCGCCGTCGACGACACCTCGACGCAGTCGATCGCGGTGGTGCGGCCTGGTTCCGCAACTGCGCCCGATTCGGGCGAGGACACCTCGACCGCCGCCATCACGGTGGTCGACACCTCGACCCGCTAGGAGCCCGTCGCCGCCGCCGGCCTCCCCAGCGCCGCGGCCACGATTTCCTCCAGCTTTTCTGCTGATCCGAGGTCATGAGGACGGACCACCTGGTTGTCGGCCACGTAGTAGAACGCGGCCCGCACGTCCTCCAACGGGACCCCCTTGAGCCGGGCCCAGGCCAGGCGGTACACGGCGAGCTGGACAGCCTTCACCTTCAGCTGCGCCGCCGAGGGGCGGCGCCCGGTTTTCCAGTCCACGAGGTCCCAGCCGCCGTCGGCGTCGCGGAACACGGCGTCGATCCTGCCCCGGACCACGACGTCGCCAATCCGGGTCTCGACCGGGACTTCAACATGGGCGGGGGCGCGGTGCGCCCATTCGGACTGGCGGAACGTCTCCACCATGGAATCCAGGCCATAGGCCTCATCGATGTGGTCGTCAGCGCCGGCAGCCTCGCCAAGGTCCAGCATGCCGGCGGCGCCGAAGTATTCCTCCACCCAGGCGTGGAAGGCCGTGCCCTTGCGGGCGGACATCCCCGGTTCGCGCGGGACCGGCCTCCGCAGGCGGGCCACGACGGAGCCTGCGTCATCTTCCAGGTCCACGAGGGTGGACGCCGAGATATGGCCGGGCAGATGCACGTCCTGGACCACCGAACGCCGGGACCGGCGTTCCAGCAGCGTGGCTGCCTCCTTTGCCCACCCGGCTGCGGGGCCGCGCAGGACGGGACGCCGGACGTCGTCGACACTCGGATGCGGCAGGGCCGCAGCCGGGTGGCCGTCCGGCGTGGGGTCCATGTGGCTGTCCGGGTCTGCGTCCATCGCCTGCAGGACACGGGCCGCGGCGGATTCCATGGCGGCCCGCCGTCCCGGAACAAGCCGAAGCCGCTTCCCCGTCCGGGGGTCCTGCGGGCCTTCGAGGGGATCATAGGGCCACGCGGCGACTTCGAGTTCGCAAGTCAGGGGGCTTTCCGCCGGCAGCGCGTCCTCGCTGACGGACAGCGGGTGGATTTCGGCTCCGCCGTCCGCGGTGAGGCCCTCGAGCTCGGCGAGGAAGGGCGACATCTCGGCCAAACCGGCCCGGGATCCCACCCAGGCGGCACTTGAAATCCACAGCACGTGTTTGGCTCGCGTGTACGCCACGTAGGCCAGACGCCGTTCCTCGGCTTCACCGTGCGTCTGGACGGCGGACTTGAACTCCTTCTCGGCGTCGAGCCAGCCCTTCTGGTCCGGCTGGTCCAGGTCCCACTGGGGCAGGTCGGCGCGATCACCGCGCAACGGCCACGGCAGGGCCGCGCTGCCACTGCTCCACCGCGAGTCCCTGCTGCTGGGGAACGCCCCGGAGTTGAGTCCCGGAACGAACACGACATCCCATTCCAGGCCTTTGGAGGCATGCACCGTCAGGAGCTGGACGGCCTCGTGGTTCACCTCGGGCGCGGCGGCGTCCAGGCCGTTCTCCTCGGCCGCGGCGGCTTCCAGCCACGCGTGGAACGCCAGGACGTCGACCCGCTGGGAGGTGTGCAGGAACCCGGCGGCAGCGTCCTGGAAAGCGTCCAGGTTGCGGCGCGCCTGGTGGATGCTGATCCCGGGCCGCGCCGCAACTTCGATGTCCAGGAGCATGGCCCGTTCGACCTCGCCCAGCAAGGTGGTGAGGTCATCCCCCATGTAGCTGCGCAGCTGCCGCAGCTCCTCCGAAAGCCGCTGCAGGCGGTCCCGGGCCTCGGGGCTCAGCCTGCGGCCGTGCGCCGAAGTCCAGCCGTCGCGGGGCAGCCAGTCCAGGGCCTCGACCAGGCTGGCGGCGTCCGTGATGTCGCCCTCAACCACGGCGTCATCAACTGTGTCCTCCGCGTCGTCGTCGTCGTTGCTGCCGGGACGGCCCCGGCGGCGGGCGAGGTAACTGGACCAGTCCCGCAGGGCCATCAGGTCCGCCGGGCCGATCCGCCACCGCGCGCCAGCCAGCAGGCGCATGAGGGAGTCCGAGCGGCCGGGGTCGGCCAGGACCCGGAGCGTGGCGACAAGATCGATGATTTCGGGGGTGTCCAGCAGCCCGCCGAGCCCGACGATTTCATAGGGAATGCCACGGAGTTCGAACTCCCGGCGAATGCATTCCATCTGCGCGCGGCGACGGCAAAGGACGGCCATGGCAGGCGGCACAGGATCGGCTGCCGGCCGGGCGTCGAAGTCCGTCACACGGAATTTCAGCACGTCACCGGCGATCGCCGCGGCCTCAGCCTCGTCCGTGGTGAACCGGCCCATCACCACCCTGCCCTGGACCGCGACCGGGCTGGGCTGCAGGGGCGGGACCTCGACGGCATCGGCATTGTCCCTCGCCCCTGCGGCGCCGAGGGTCGCCGCGGCCTTGCTCAGCGGCGCCGAAATGAGGTTTGCCGTGGCCAGGATGTTGCGCCCGTTGCGCCACGCGGTGGTCAGGTACGAGGTCGGCGCCACCGCATAGCGTCCTGCCGCCGCGGCCTGGCCGCTTCCCTGTTCATCGCCGTCGCCCTGGCCTGTGTCGGTATCGTCGCCGCCGACGCGGACGGGGAATTCGCGGACGAAGTGGAAGAGCTGTCCGGCGGACGCTCCGCGGAATCCGTAGATGGACTGGTTCGGGTCGCCCACCGCGGTGACGGCATGGCCGTCGCCGAAGAGTCTGGAGAAGAGCACCAGCTGGGCGTGGGACGTGTCCTGGAACTCGTCAAGCAGCACCACCTTGTAGCGCTGGCGTTCCGTTTGGGCGGCGACCGGAATCTCGTTGGCCACCCGCGCCGCCAGGGCCACGAGGTCGCCAAAGTCCAGGGCACCGCGGGCGCGCTTCGCCACGGAGTAACGGCCCACCATGTCCGCGACGCTGGCCCGGGTGCGCAGCATCGCGCCGAGCTCGCCTGCGGCCTGGGCGGGGTTCTTCTTGGCGTCCGCGACGTACGGTAGGGAGTCAAACTCGGCGATCCGCTCCAGCAGCCAGGCACGGACCTGGGCCGGGTCCTGCAGGTGCTCCGCGCATTCTCCTGCCAGCTGGATCACGGCCTTGACGAGGGTCGATTTGGCGGACCGGAAGTGTTCGTAGTCGCCGTCGAAGGCTTCCACGACCTCGCTGGCGAGCTGGAACGACTGGGCGCCGCCGAGCAACACGACGTCGCGTTCGACGCCGAGGCGGAGGCCATAGTCGGACACGATGCCGCTCGCATAGGAGTGGTAGGTGGAGACTTTGGGTTCGAGCGCGTCCGTGCTCAGCAACCCTGCGGGGAAGACGGTGTTGCCGGTGTCCGCCGCGGCGATGCGCTGCAGCGAGGCAAGCTTGGCCCGGATCCGCGAGGCGAGTTCACCGGCGGCCTTGCGGGTGAAGGTGACGCCGAGGACTTCCTCCGGCCGGACCCAGCCGTTGGCGACAAGCCATACCACCCGGTCCGCCATGGTGGCAGTCTTTCCCGAACCCGCGCCGGCGATCACGAGCCTCGGCGTGAGCGGCGAGGAAATGATCAGGGACTGCTCGGCAGTGGGGCTGTTGCTCTCCCCCAGCATCGCGGACAGCTCTTCCGGGCTGAACCGTGGTTGGGGAGGCAGTTTGGGGAGCGGCTCGGGAAGGGGGCCGGCGTCCGGGGCGGGATGCTGGTCGGCCGGGCCGTTCGCCGGTGCCTCGGGGGTCATTCAGTAACCTGCTTTCCCCGCACGCACAGCGGGCACACTTCCGGGAGCCGGCAGCCGTGGCCGCCGTGGCCTCCCTTGGACGGGTCATGGCGGGCCTGGAAAGTGCTGCCGGACATGACGCGGGCAGCGTCACCGACCATCTCCAGCGCCCAGTTCTCGTTCGGGTCCAGTGGAGCCTGGCTTTGGATGCCTGGGCTCTTGGTGGTGGTCCCAAGCTGGGCCAGAACGGCCCCGCCGGGAAGCGGCGGGGGTCCGTCGTCCGGACCGGCAAAACCACCGGCCAGCACGGCAGCCTGGTAGGCGCCGAGCTGCGGGTGACGGTCCAGATCCGCCTTGCCGGGCTGGCGTTTGCCGGTCTTGAGGTCCACGATCACCAGCCGGCCCTCGGCGTCGATCTCCAGCCGGTCGACCTGGCCCCGGAGCACCGCGGGCCGCGCCGGCCCGATGCCCTCGCCGGCCTCGGCGCCGGTGGGCACCGCGGGCCCGACCGGCACGGCGGAGGCGACCGCCTCCGCCGTGACGTCCGGGAGCTTGACCTCGAAGTCCTGTTCGACGCCGACAAGGCTTCTGCCCTCGCTGCGCATCACGAGGACGTACTGGGCGAGTTTTCGGACCATGGATTCGGCACGCTGGAAGTCCAGTTTGCCTTCCCAGTTGTCCTTCATTCCCAGTGTGGGCCAGCGCCGGACAAGCTCCGCGACGTATTCGCCGCCCGAGGCGTCCGGGAGGTCCTGCGCGATGGCGTGGACCAGGGTTCCCAAACTGCGGGCAAAATCCGTCGCGGCTTCCCCGCCCGCGGCCTGGACGAACCAGTCCAGCGGCGATTTCTGAACTGTTTCGACCTTCGAGGGCGACACGAACACGGTACCGCCCGGCGGAACGACCGGCTCTTCGGAGGTCAGCTCGGCCAGCCCCCACCAGCTCGCGGGGTGGGCGCCGGGAACGGGCGGCCGGGCGGTGGCCAGGACTCCCAGCACTGCCGCGGCCTCGGCAGATTCGGCAGCCTTGGGGTCGAGCTGGGCGTGCTGGCGCAGTTCCGCCACCAGGGCCCGGAGGGTCAGCGGACGCTCCACCGGGGTAAAGCCCCTGCGGTCCTGTCCGTGCCGCAGCGGCGCCACATAGTCCAGGAACGAGGAGGGCTGCTCATCCTCGGAGGACACGGCCGTGCAGATCAGCACCTGCCGGGCCCGGGACACCGCGGTCGAAAAGCTCCGGAGCTCGTCGTAGCGGATTTCCCGCAGTCTGCTGAGCGGATCCAGCCGCATGGCATAGTCCACGCCGTGTTCGACGGCATCGGCGAACAATGTGCTGCCGAGCAGCTCGCCGCGCAGCCGCGTGTTGGGCCACACGCCTTCCTGAAGCCCCGGGACAATCACTACCGGCCACTCCCGGCCGGCGGCGCTGGCGGGGGTCATGAGCTCCACGGCGTCTTCCAGCTGTGCCCTGGCTGCCAGGGTGTCCATGGGAAGTTCCTGGCTCAGCAGGTATTCAAGGAACTGCTCCGGTCCGGAACCGGGGAGCTGGTCCACGAAGCGTTCTGCGGTATGGAAAAGCGCCATCATGGCATCGAGGTCACGGTCGGCCCGGGCGCCGGCCGATCCTCCGGCGAGGGCGGCCTCGGTCCAGCGGGAGGCGAGGCCGGTGGAATGCCAGAGCGCCCAGAGCACCGTCTCGGCGTTCCCGCCGGGGGCCTCTGCGGCGTCCCGCCCCGCCCGGATCATCCTGGCGATCCGCCGGGCCGAGTGACCCTCGATGCCCAGGGTTGCCAGCGCCCCGGGCTCCAGCAGGGCCTCGACGAGGAGGGTGTCGCTGGTGCGCCCGCCGCCGCCCAGGAGTTCCTCCCGGCGCAGCGACTGCCGCAGCCTCCTCAGTTCAATCGACGTGGCGCCGCCGATCCGGGACGTCAGCAAGGACACGGCTGACTCGGGCGTGAGCGCGGCGGGGTCGAGGGCCACCGCATAGGCGTCCAGCAGTGGACGGACCGCGACCTCGTCACGGACAGCGGATTCAGCGACGGGAATCCGGACCGGAATCCCCTGTCCGGCCAGATACCGCTGCAGCTGGCTGAGCTGGCCGCCGTTGCGAACGATCACGGCGATGTCCCCGAGTTCCCGGGCGTCGTTCAGCTGGGCTTCGAGGATGCGCTGCGCCACGTACCGCAGTTCGTGGACCGGCGACGGCAGCAGGTGGGCTTCGACAGTCCCGCCTCGGCCGTCAGCTGCGCTGTTTGCAAGGCCGTGGGCTGGGCCGTCCACGCTGTCCGGCCCGTCCGGCGTCGGGACCGATCCGGGCTGTTCTAGCCGGCGCGCGGACTGCCCGCCGGATCTGCGGGAGATGCGCCCAGCGACCGACAACCAGGCCTCCGCCACGGCCGGTGCCTGCCGGTGGGTGGTCCACAGCGGACGCTCCAGAATTGCGCCGTCGGCCGCCAGGAGGCGGGGAAGCTCCGCCACGAGATCGGGGCGTGCCCCGCGGAAGCCCTGGACCACGGTGTCCGGCGAGGCGGTGACGATGACGTCCTTGCCTGCGGCGATATCGGCAAGCAATTCAAAGACGGCGGGGTTCGCCTCCTGGATGTCATCCACGAGAATCAGCTGGAGGCGGTCGCGTTCGGCGGCGAGGAAATCCGGGAAGTCCTGGAAGATCTGGCGCGCGGCGGTGATGATGCCGGCGGGGTCGAAGGCCTCGGGCATGCGCAGGTCCAGGACGTCGCGGTACTCGGAGTAGAGGGCGGCCGCCGGAATCCAGTCGGGCCGGTTGCACCTCCTGGCCAACGCCACGAGATCTTCGGCCGTCCGCCCGGACTCGATGATCCGGTCAAAGAGCTGGCGCACTTCCTGCCGGAAGCCGCGGGTCTGCAGGGCGGCGTCGAGGTCCTCCGGCCACGGCAGTTCGAGGCCGGGCAGCGCATGCCCCTCCAGCAGTTCCTTGATGATCAGGTCCTGTTCCGGGCCGGAGAGCAGCTTCGGCTGGCGGGGCAGCGGGAGGATGCCTTCGGCCTTGGCGCGGCGGATCAGATCGAAGGCATATGACGCCCAGGTCCTGGCCGGCGTCGTGCTCAGGCTCCGGTCCAGGCGGGCCGTGAAGCGGTCACGGAGGGTATCCGCGGCCAGCCTTCCGGGAGCGAGGATGAGCATCCGCTCCGGGTCCAGGCCGTCCCGCAGGGTGCGGCGGACGGCAGCCTCGACGAGGACCGTCGACTTGCCGGTGCCGGGTGCGCCGGGCACCAGCACAGGCCCGGAGCCGGGCGGGACCTCGACGGCGTCGAGCTGGTCCGGCGACAGCACGGGGATTGCGCTGTGGTGGGTCCGGGGCGGTAGGAGGCGCAGTGCTGTGCTGGAGGTACTCACACAGTCATTTCATCATCGGGGACCGACAACTTATGGGACGCCCGCTCAAGGCGCTCGGCGATCGCGTCGATCCGGTCGAAGTCGGCGTCGGTGGGCGCCCACCGGCCGGAGGCCAAGTCAACGCGCCACCGTCCATCTCCGGTACGGAGGAAATCCTGGTACCTGCCCAGCAGGGGCGTCCCTTCCTGCAGGTAGAGCGCAAGCGCCTCGTGTTCGAGGCCGGGCGGGGCGTCCCCGCTGGACCTCAGGACACGCCACCAGGGCACGCTGCTTCCATGGTGGCTCATGACCGAACCGACCTGGCGCGGGCCGCCGGCGCCGAGGAGTTCCGCGACGTCGCCGTAGGCCACCGCTGCGCCGGCCGGGATCAACGCCACGAGCTCCAGCACCGCCTCCACATACTCCGTCCGCATCGATCCAGCCTAGCCGCTGCAGGCCCGTCCCCAAGCCTTGAAGGCACGCCGACACGGTGGTCAAGAACTGTCGGAGGCAGCAGGTAGCGTTGAAGCATGAGCACCTGGAACAGCCTTCCCCGCGCAGCATTCGACCTCGAAACGACGGGCCGCAATTCCCGCTCGGCGCGGATCGTCACCGCCTCGGTCACCGTCGTGGACTCCAGCGGCGAAGTGATCAAGGAACACGAGTGGCTCGCCGACCCCGGCGTGGAGATTCCGACCGAGGCCAGCGACGTCCACGGGATCACTACTGAGCAGGCCCGCCGCGACGGCCGGCCCGCCGTGGAGGTGACGCGCGAACTCGCCGCTGTGCTGCAGGAGCTGTTCGACACCGGCGTGCCCGTCATCGCGTTCAACGCCAGCTACGACTTCACCGTGCTCGCTGCGGAGTCTGCCCGCTACGGCGTTCCGCAGCTGAGCCGGTTCCCCGTCCTGGACCCCTACATCATGAACAAGCAGGTGGACCGGTACCGCAAGGGCAAGCGCACGCTCACCGCCTTGTGCGAGGAGTACGGCGTCAGCCTGGACAACGCCCACACATCGGCGGCCGATGCCCTGGCAACGCTGCGCATGCTCGATGCCATGGCCGGAAAATTCCCCAAGCTCAGGATGCCGGCGGGCAACCTGCACCAGCTCCAGGTCGAATGGGCCTCGTCGCAGGCCGCTGATTTCCAGAGCTACCTGCGCAAGACGAAGCCGGCTGCAGTGATCGAAGGCGATTGGCCCGTCCTGCCGCCTGAGGACGCCAGCCGCGGCGACTTCTAGATTTCTACGCCCCGCTTCCGGACGCCCGGAAGCGGGTGCGGGCACACTTCCTGTGGGTCCGGACGCACTTCCCGCGCGTGCGGGCTGACTTCTTAAAAGGAAACGTTCGCCTTCGGTAAGACCCAACTAGCCCCCCGCTGCACGCAATTCCAGCAATTGGGACCGAAGTCACACCGGCCGGCGCTCCCGACTGCCGCATGATCCCGCGCCGATGATTCCGCCCGGCCCTTCCGCCGCCACCCGGATCACCGTCGATCACGCCGCTTCCTGAAGATACTTCGCAAAATGTGCACCCGATCCCCGATTCATTCGAATTGAAAAGGCGTCCATGTCGGGTGACACAATTATATTTCGCGGTGTGCCTGCTCCACCCGGCGCCCAAGCCAGCAGCCTGGGGCCCGATGAGCCTCCCGCGACCCACTGAATTTCAGACGAAAGTGATTGCGTGATGAAAAGCAAAGCCTTGAAGTGGCTGACTACCGTTCCCGTGGCCATCGCCGTGGCGGTCTCCCTTGCAGCGTGCGGCGGCGGCGCGGCGCAGACAACGGCGTCACCGTCCGATGCCCTCCAGGGCAGCGACCAGAAATCCACGGACAAATACACCACCAAGGACGTCACTCCCCTGGACAAGATCGACAAGTCCAAGCTGGGCCTGATCAGCGATGGAACCCTCACGGTAGGAACCCTGTCGGACGCCCCGCCGAACATCTACATCGACCAGTCCGGCAAGTTCACGGGCTACGACAACGAGCTCCTGCGCGCCATTGCGGACAAGCTGGGCCTCAAGGTGGAGTTCAAGGCAACCGGCTTCGCGTCGCTACTTGCCCAGGTCCAGAACAAGCAGTTCGACCTCGGGTCCTCGTCGATCTCCACCACTGACGCCCGCCGCAAGACCGTCGGCTTCACCAACGGTTACGACTTCGGTTACATGGCCGTGGTGGCCAAGAAGGACTCCAACGTCAAGGGTTTCAAGGATCTGACCAAGGACACCCGCATTGCCGTGGTCCAGGGCACCGTGCAGGATGACTATGTCACCAACACGCTCCAGATCGAGCCCGTCCGCTTCGAGGACTACAACACCGCCTACGCCAACCTGAAGAGCGGCCAGGTTGACGCCTGGGTTGCACCGTCCCAGCAGGCCACCGGCCAGGTCAAGGAAGGCGACGGCACGGTCATCGCCGAGTCGGTTGTGAACACGCAGAACTTCACCGCCTACGCCGTCAACAAGGAAAACCAGCCGCTCATTGACGCGCTGAACTCCGGCCTCGACGCCGTCATCGCCGACGGTACCTGGTCCAAGCTGACCAAGGAGTGGTACCCGGACCGCGAGACCCCGGCCACGTGGTCCCCGGGTTCCAAGGCCGTCACCGTTCCGAAGTCCTAGTCCATGGATGCACTCGATCAACTCGCGAACACCTTCTTTGACTGGGGGGCGATGGCGGCCGTCCTGCCGAAAATGATCATGGTCGGCCTGCCAAACACGCTGATCCTGGCGGTTTCCTCGGGCGTGCTCGGGTGCATCCTGGGCATGGTCCTGGCCATCATGGGCACGTCCCGCGTCACTGCCCTGCGGTGGCTCTCCCGGATCTACACAGACGTGTTCCGCGGCGTCCCGGCGATTGTTGTCATCCTCCTGATCGGCCTCGGGCTGGGGCCCGTGATCCGGGTAACGACCGGATCCACCAACCCGTTCCCGCTCGCCATCTTCGCCCTGACGCTCATGGCGGCGGCCTACATCGGCGAGATCTTCCGTTCAGGCATCCAGAGCGTGGAAAAGGGGCAGCTGGAAGCCTCCCGCGCCCTGGGCTTCACGTACAACTCCTCCATGCGCCTCGTGGTGATTCCGCAGGGCATCCGACGCGTGCTTCCGGCCCTGGTCAACCAGTTCATCACCCTGATCAAGGACTCGTCCCTGATCTACCTGCTGGGCCTGGTCGCCAGCCAGCGCGAGATCTTCCGCATCGGTAACGACGCCGCGGCCAACACGGGGAACCTGTCGCCGCTGGTTGCCGCGGCGATCATGTACCTCATCCTGACCGTTCCGCTCACGCACTTGGTCAACTACATCGACAACCGCCTGCGCACCGGCCGTCCGGAGAAACGGCAGCCCGACGACGCCGCGGCCCTGATCGGAAAGGGAGCACAGGCATGAGCCAATTCGCTTCCGGTTCACTCTCCGGCAAGAACCTGCACCTGTCCTTCGGCTCGAACCACGTCCTGCGCGGCATCGACCTACACGTCGAGACGGGCACCACCGCGTCGGTGATCGGCCCCTCCGGATCCGGCAAGTCCACCTTGCTGCGGGTCATGAACCGCCTGATCGAACCGGATCAGGGCGACATCCTGCTGGATGGCCGCTCGGTCCTGAAGGACAACCCGGACGAGCTGCGGCAGCGGATCGGCATGGTGTTCCAGCAGTTCAACCTGTTCCCGCACAAGACCGTGGTGGACAACGTATCCCTGGCGCTGCGGAAGCTGCGCAAGCTGCCGGCCGACCAGGCCCGGGCCGAGGCATTCGAGCAGCTCGACCTGGTGGGGCTCAAGCACAAGGCCGAAGCGCGTCCTGCCAATCTCTCCGGTGGCCAGCAGCAGCGCGTCGCCATTGCGCGCGCCCTGGCCATGAAGCCGGAAGTGATGTTCTTCGATGAGGCTACCTCGGCCCTGGACCCGGAGCTCGTCAAGGGTGTCCTGGCGCTGATGGCCGACCTCGCCAAGGGCGGCATGACCATGGTGGTGGTGACCCACGAGATGGGCTTCTCCCGCAACGTCTCGGACACGGTCACGTTCATGGACGCCGGCGTGGTGGTGGAATCCGGTCCGCCGGAACAGATCTTCACGAGCCCGCGGACCGAACGGCTGCAGGGATTCCTCTCCGACGTCCTCTAGTTCGCCGGCTGCCCTGGCAGCGTTAAATGACTAATGGCACCCGCCGCGGCGGGTGCCATTAGTCGTTTAAGGACCCGGCTACGGCTTTGCGCCGGCCGCCGCCTTCGCCGCGGCCGGCAGGGCGTCGAAGATCCGGTTCATCGCGGCGTCGTCGTGCGCGGCCGAGAGGAACCAGGCCTCGAAGACCGACGGCGGCAGGTAGACCCCGGAGTCCAGCATGGAGTGGAAGAACGGGGCGTAGCGGAACACTTCCTGGCCCTGGGCGTCGTCGTAGTTGTGGACGCCCCGGGCGGCCGTGCCGAAGGCTACGGAGAACAGGTTGCCCGCGAGCTGGATGGAGTGGTCCACGCCGGCCGCATCGAGCGCGGAAGACAGCGCCGCGGAGAGCTCCAGGGAGCGGGCGTCCACGAACGAATACACCTCAGGTGTGGCGTGGGTGAGGGTCGCGACGCCCGCTGCCATGGCCACCGGGTTACCGGACAGAGTTCCGGCCTGGTAGACCGGGCCCACGGGCGCAAGGTAATCCATGACGTCGGCGCGTCCGCCGAGGGCCGCCGTCGGCATGCCGCCGCCAATCACCTTCCCGAACGTCAACAGGTCCGGCGTCCACGGTTCGGCGGTGTCGGCGGCACCTCCGGTCAGGCCCCAGTAGCCGGAGTAGCCGGTACGGAAGCCGGTCAGGACCTCGTCGAGGATCAGCAAGGCACCGTGCTCGCGGGTGATCCGGGCAAGGCCGGCGTTGAAGCCCTCGCCAGGGGTCACCACGCCCATGTTGGCGGGAGCGGCCTCGGTGATGACGGCGGCAATGCTGTCACCATGCTTGGCGAAGGCGGCTTCGACGGCGTCGAGGTCGTTGTAGGGCAGCACGAGGGTTTCGGCGGCGGTCGCGGCCGTGACGCCGGCCGAGCCGGGCAGCGCAAGGGTCGCGAGGCCGGAGCCTGCGGCGGCGAGGAGGCCGTCGAGGTGGCCGTGGTAGCAGCCGGCGAACTTGATGATGAGGTTCCGCCCGGTGAAGCCGCGTGCCAGCCGGACGGCGGTCATGGTGGCTTCGGTGCCGGTGGAGACCATCCGGACGCGTTCGGCGGCCGGGACGCGCTCCTTGACGATGGCGGCGAGGTTGGCCTCGTCCGGCGTCGATGCGCCGAAGGACAGTCCGCGGTCGACGGCGGCATGTACGGCGGCGAGGACCGCCGGGTGGGCGTGTCCCAGCAGCGCCGGGCCCCAGGAGCAGACGAGGTCGACGTAGTCGGCGCCGTCGGCGTCGGTCAGGTAGGCGCCCTTGGCGGACACCATGAACCGCGGCGTCCCGCCCACGGAGCCGAAGGCGCGCACCGGCGAGTTCACGCCGCCGGGCATCAGCTGGCGGGCGCGATCAAAGAGTTCCTCGTTGCGAGGCATGCTGGAAGTCATGGTTCCTATTCTTTCAGTTCGCCGGCCCGGTCAGTGCGCCGCCGGCGAACCGGCAGACGGCCCGGCCAGCAGCGCCGCGACGCGGGGCGCCACTTCGGTGCCGAACAGTTCGATGGAGCGCATCATGGCCGCGTGCGGCAGGGTGCCGTTGCTGTACTTGAGGTCAAACCGGTCCACGCCCAGGTTCTTCTTGAGCAGCGCGATCTTCGCGGCCACGGTCTCCGGCGAGCCCACGTACAGGGCTCCCTCGGGCGTGCACATCGCGTCGAATTCGCCCCGGCTCGCCGGACCCCAGCCGCGTTCGGCCCCGATCCGGTTCCGCTGGTCGAGCCAGTGCGGGAAGAACTCTTCCCGGGCTTCCTCGTCCGTGGCGGCGACGTGGCCGGGTGAATGCGTGGCCATCTGCTGCATCGGGTGGCCGTACTTGGCCATCGCCTCGCGGTAGAGGTTGGCCAGGGGCGCGAAGGACCGCGGCTGGCCGCCGATGATCGCGAAGATGATCGGGTAGCCGTACTCGGCGCACCGAAGCACCGACTCGGGAGTGCCGCCGACGCCGATCCAGGTCGGCAGAAGGTGGTGTTCCAGCGGCGGATAGACGCTCAGTCCGCTGAGGGCCGGCCGGGTGCGGCCCTCCCAATGGACCGGTTTCTGCGCCCGGACCTTGTCAAAGAGCTCAAGTTTTTCCTCGAAGAGGACCTCGTAGTCGGCCAGGTCGAGGCCGAACAGCGGGAAGGATTCGATGAACGATCCGCGGCCCAGCATCACCTCGGCGCGGCCGTTGGAGATGGCATCCACCGTGGCGAAGCGCTGGAAAACCCGGATCGGGTCATCGGAGCTGAGGACCGTCACGGCGGAACCGAGCCGGATGTGCTTGGTGCGGGCGGCCGCGGCGGCCAGGAAGACTTCGGGTGCGGACACCGCAAAATCGCGGCGGTGGTGCTCCCCCACGGCGAAGGCGTGCAGGCCGACCTCCTCCGCGAGCTCGGCCTGTTCCAGGAGCTGGCGCAGGACCTGGGCGTGCGGGACGGGGTGCCCGTCCGGGAAGACGCCGACGTCGCCGAAGGTGTTCAGGCCCAGCAGGATGCGGTTGGGTCCCACCGGGGCCGTGGGCGTGGAAACGGGAGCGGAGACCCGGGGCTCGGGGGCCGTGCTCACCGGGACTCCTTCAGCCAGCCGGCAAGCTCGCTCGCCCAGTACGTCAGCACCATGTTGGCGCCGGCGCGCTTGATGCCCAGGACAGACTCGGTGATCGCGGCCCGGCGGTCGATCCAGCCGTTGGCGGCGGCGGCCTCGATCATCGAGTACTCGCCGGAAATCTGGTAGGCGGCCACGGGGACCGGGCTCATGGCGGCGACGTCGGCGAGGATGTCCAGGTAGCTCATGGCCGGCTTCACCATGACCATGTCGGCGCCTTCGGCCAGGTCCAGGTCCACCTCGAGGATGGCTTCCCGCCGGTTGGCGGCGTCCATCTGGTACGTGCGGCGGTCGCCGGTCAGCTGCGAGTCCACGGCCTCGCGGAACGGGCCGTAGAACGCGGAGGCGTACTTCGCGGCGTAGGCCACAATGGCGGTGTTGGCGTGCCCGGCGTCCTCGAGGGCCTGCCGGATCACGGCGACCTGGCCGTCCATCATGCCGGAGGGGCCCAGGACGTGGGCGCCGGCCTCGGCCTGCGCGACCGCCATCTGGCCGTAGATCTCCAGGGTGGCATCGTTGTCGACGTAGCCGTTGGCGTCGAGGACACCGCAGTGTCCGTGGTCAGTGAATTCGTCCAGGCACACGTCGCTCATGACCACGAGCTCGTCGCCGACCTCGGCGCGGACGTCGCGGATGGCTTTGTTCAGCACGCCGTCGGGGTCCAGGGAGGCCGTCCCGCGCGCATCCCGGACCGCGGGGACGCCGAAGAGCATGATGCCGCCGACGCCCAGCTGCACGGCCTCGGCGGCGGCCCGCTTGAGTGACTCGGTGGTGTGCTGCTGCACGCCGGGCATTGAGGCAATCGGGTTGGGCTCGGTCAGGCCCTCACGGATGAAGGCCGGCAGGATGAGCTCCGAGGCCGAGAGCCGGTGTTCGGCCGTCAGCCGGCGCATGGCCGGGGTGGTGCGGAGCCGGCGTGGCCGGTGGGTCGGGAAGCTCATATGGTGTCCTTTGCTGAGGGCTCTGCGACTGACGGATGAGGTGAGGGGGGCTGGTGGTCAAGGGACCGGACGACGGCGGCGACCAGGCCCGACGCCGTCGGTTCCTGGGCGACAGCGGCGACGGTGAGTCCGAGGGACTCCGCCTCGGCCGCCGTCGAGCGCCCGATGGCGACGAAGCGGCAGTTGCCCAGCGGGGCGAGGTCCGCGTGGATGCGGCGGGCGGCGCTGGGCGAGGCGGCGACGACGGCGTGCAGCCGGCCGGCACCGATTTCCACCTTCGCCTCGGCCGCAGTGAGCACGGGTGCGTCCTCCCCGGCTGGACTGCCCTCTTGTGCCAAGGCCTGGGGCACGGCCACCGGGCAGGCGGGCAAGGCGCGGCGCGGGTCGGCCGGATAGTCGACAGTGTTGTAGGCGGTGACGGCCTGGACGGAGGCGCCGCGGGCCTCGAGGCCCTTGCGGAGCCGCGGGTCGGCAATGTCCGCCTGGGGCAGCAGTACGCTGCCCTGGTTCTCGGGCCAGATGTCGAGCAGGCCGGTTCCGGATTGCTGTCCCCTGGGTGCAAGGTCGACGCTGATGCCCCGGGATTCCAGGACCCGGCGGGTCGCCGGGCCGATCGTGGCCACGAGGAGGCGGCCGGGCAGCCAGTCGCTGAGCGAGGTGCCGCGTTCGGCGGCCTTCGCCTCGAGGGCCTGGACGGTGGTCACGCTGCTGATCACCAGCCACGTGTAGGCCCCGGCACCGAGGGCGTCAAAGGCGACGTCGAGGGAGTGCTGGTCGTTGGCCTGCTCGAAGTCGATCAGTGGCAGGAGCAGGGGTTCGGCTCCGACACCGCGCAGGGCCGTGACGAGCTCCCCCGCGCGGTCCGGGCCGCGGGCAACCAGCACCCGGGCACCGTCCGGCACCCTCATGCCTGATGGCCCGTCCGTGTGGTTGCGGTCGCTGTGCCGTCCCATGAAGTCGTGGAATCCGCGGTTCAGGAAGCGGCCAGGTCCGCGATGTCGGCGGCGCCGCGGGCCAGCAGGACTTCCGCCAGCTCGATCCCCAGCAGCGTCGCCCCGACTTCGGTGAGCCCGTCGGTGGCTTTCTTGTCGCGGACCGTTGCCGTGCCGTCGACCGCGCAGACTACGGCTTCGAGGTAAAGCATGCTGCCTTTGCGGTAGCCGTAGGCTCCCACGGGGGCGGCGCATCCGGCTTCGAGCCGGGCCAGCAGTGCGCGTTCGGCCGTCACGGCGAGCCGGGTGTCAAGATCATCGAGGGCCGCGAGGGCCTGCGCCAGCACCCCTTGGGAGCCCGCCGTGGAACCGGCCCGGCGGGGCGCATCGGCGGTGCGGCATTCGATCGCCAGGGCACCCTGCCCTGCGGCGGGCAGCATGACGTCGGTTTCGAGGTACTCGCTGACGGCATCGAGCCGGCCGATCCGGTGCAGCCCGGCGGCGGCGAGCACGACGGCGTCGAGGTCGCAGGACTTGCCGTCGACGACGGCGTCGGTCGTGTTGCCCGGCAGCCCGGGGACGCGCCCCAGCCGGGTGTCCACGTTGCCGCGGATGTCCCGGATGTCCAGGTCAGGACGCGCGGCGCGGAGCTGGGCCGCGCGGCGGGGAGACCCAGTGCCGACGCTGGCACCGTTTGGCAGGTCGGCGAGCTTGAGCCCGTCCCGGGCGCACAGGACGTCCCGGACGTCGCCGCGTTTCGGCGTGGCCGCGAGGCTCAGGCCGAGGGCCGGACCCGTCGGGAGGTCCTTGAGCGAATGCACGGCGACGTCGCATTTGTCCTGGAGCAGGGCATCGCGCAGCGCGGCGACAAAGACGCCGGTTCCGCCCATCTGGGACAGCGAGCCTTTCAGGACATCGCCCTCGGTCCGGATGTGGACCAGTTCAACAGGGAACCCGCCGACGGCGGCAAGCTGGTCCGCGGTCTGCTGGGTCTGGGTCAGGGCAAGCTTGCTGGCGCGGGTGCCGATCCGGACGGTCATGGGGTCCCCCGGCCCGCCGCCCGTGCACCCATGTCCTCAGCCGTGTCCTCAGCCGCGGGTGTGGCCGGGTAGGGCGCGTGACCCGTCCCCACCGTGGTGTCGGCTCCGGCGATGGTGGGCTTGTCGCCGCGGAAGTTCGCGCAGCAGCCGGGGCGGCAGATGTCGTACCACGGGCCGAGATCGGTCAGGTGGGGCCGTTCGGCGATGTTGTTCGCGGTGGTCCGTTCGCAGATCAGGTCCACGAGACCGGCCACAAACTTGCGGTGCGTTCCGGGGGTGGGGACGCGGGTGGCGGCGAGGTCCAGTTTGGCGCAGGTCTCCAGCGCCTCGGTGTCCAGGTCCCAGACGACTTCCATGTGGTCGCTGACAAAGCCCAGGGGCACAATCACGATGCCCTTGACGCCCTGGCCGGCGAGCTCCTCGATGGCGTCGTTGATGTCCGGTTCCAGCCACGGCACGTGCGGGGCCCCGGAACGGGACTGGTAGACGAGGGACCACGGCGCGGTGAGGCCCGTCCCGGCCTCCACCCGGCGGATGATCTCGCTCCCGTTGGCCAGGTGCTGCGCGGCGTAGGCGGAATCTTCCTCGAACTGGCGGGGCTCGCCCTCGGACCGCCCGGCTGCCTCGGCGTCGCGGGTCGGGATGGAGTGCGTCGCGAACACGATGTGCACCGGAGCGTCGGGGGTGCCGGCCGCGGCCAGCTGGGCGCGGACGTCGGCGAGTCCGGCGGCGGTGCCCTCGATGAACGGTTCCACGAAGCCGGGGTGGTCGAAGTACTGGCGCACCTTGTCGACCTCGAGCTTGCCGTCGAGACCGGTTTCCGTCAGCGCCAGGCCGATGTCCTCACGGTACTGGCGGCAGCTGGAGTAGCAGGAGTAGGCGCTCGTGGTGAGCATGAGGACCTTGCGGTGGCCGGCGTCGTAGATCTCCTGCAGGGTCTGCGGGATGTACGGGTCCCAGTTGCGGTTGCCCCAGAACACGGGCAGCCCGATGCCGCGGCCGGCAAGTTCGGCCTCGAGGGCGGCCTTGAGCTGGCGGTTCTGTCCATTGATGGGGCTGATGCCGCCGTTGGCCCGGTAGTGGTGCGAGACCTCCTCGAGCCGTTCGTCGGGGATGCCGCGGCCGCGGGTGACGTTGCGGAGGAACGGGATAACGTCCTCCTGGCCTTCGGGCCCGCCGAAGGAGGCGAGCAGGACAGCGTCATACTCTTTGGGGGCCATCCGGCCGGCATCGGTGACGGTGTTCGTGGCGGTTACTGAGGCGGCGGATTCCTGGGGATCCAGCGGACTCATGCAAGGACCTCGGCAATCTCGGCGGCGGTGACGCGGCGGCCCGTGTAGAAGGGGATCTCTTCCCGGACATGGTGGCGGGCTTCGGTGGCGCGCAGGTGCCGCATCAGGTCCACGAGGTCGACGAGTTCGGGCGCTTCCAGTCCGAGGATCCATTCCCAGTCGCCCAGGGCGAAGGAGGAGACGGTGTTGGAGATGACCTGGGGGAAGTCGCGGCCCAGCATGCCGTGGTCGCGGAGCATGGCGCCGCGCTCGGCGTCCGGGAGGAGGTACCACTCGTAGGAGCGGACGAAGGGGTAGACGCAGAGCCACTCTGCGGGTTCCACGCCGCGGGAGAATGCCGGGGTGTGGTTCTTGGCGAACTCGGCCTCGCGGTGCACGCCCATGGCGGACCAGACGATCTCGGTGCCGGCGAACAGCTTGCTGCGCCGGATGTCCCGGACCGCGCGCTGCAGCGCTTCAGGCCGGGGGCCGTGCAGCCAGACCATGATGTCCGCATCGGCGCGCATGGCGGAAACGTCGTAGCTGCCGCGGTGGACGACGCCGGCTTCGGCGAGACTCTTCATGAGGGATTCGAAGTCCTCGGCTGCGTCGGCGCCGCGCAGGACGTCCGCGGACCGCTTGAAAACGGTCCAGAGGGTGAAGAACTGCTCAGTTGAATCTTGGGACGCCGATGCCCCGGCGACTGATTCTCCGGGGGCTGACATTCCGGTTTTAGTGACAGATTCGGCAGAAGTGTGGCTCATGCATACCAGTGTGCCTCCTCTCTCCAGCTAAGTCGAAAAAAAGCACTTCTACGAGCTGTAGAAGTGCTTTATTTCACACGGAGGCGGGTGCGGTGCAGTGGGGAGCGCGGTGCTTGGTGTGCGCGGTGCAGTGGGCTGCCGGGTGCGGTGTCGTGTGCGCGGCAGGCGGGCGGTCAGCTCCGGCGCATCCGAACGGCTGCAACGCCGGCGCCGATCGAGACCGCCACCAGGCAGATGCCCCAGCCGATCAGCGGAGACGGTCCTGCGGGTTCCACTGCTGCCGTGGCCTGCAGGGAGGAATTCCCCGAATGCCCCTTGCCCGTGGTGCGCGCACTGGTCGATTCCGCCGTGGTTGAACCGGTCGAGGAAGGCCGCGCTGCGGCCGAGGTCGACGCCGGGGTGCCGGCGGCCGGCGCAGCGGCTCCGGGCTGGGACCCGGACGCCTGTTCGGCACCACTGCCACTCCCGGCCGGCTGGCCGTCAGCCTGTCCGCTGCCCGGCAGCGTCGGAACGGATCCGGCCGCCCCGCCTGCGGCGGGCACACCCGTCTCCGGGGCAGTCACCGGCGCGCCGGGGCCCTGCGGCGCCGACGGCTGTGCGGCTGTGGCGGACGGAGTGCTGGCCGGCGGGGCGCCGGTGCCCGAGGCCGTGGGTTCCGGAGTGCTGGGCTGGGGGCTGCTCGGGGCGGGGCTGGAGGACTCGGGGATCGTGGGCTGAGGGCTGCTGCTGCGCGAGGGCGACTTTGACGGGGTGGACTCCGACTTGGCAGACGGCGAGGAGCTCGGCGTCGTCGAGGAGCCCAGCAGGCTGTCCAGCACGTCGTCCAGGCCGAGGGTCAGCGAGCCCTGGGCCGTCGGCGGAGTGGACGCCGCCGCGGACAATTCCGTGGCCGCATGGGAGGCCGGAACGCCCGCGGTTGCAGCCAATACCGCCCCGAGTGCGGCTGCCACTGCGCCGCGTCGGAGGCTCCTATGGCCTCTGGTCTTCGTTGTTGACACCTTGGACCTGAAAATAACCATGGTCATCGAGCCTAGCCGGAATCCACGGCGAGGGAAAACCTGCCAAAAACCGCGGAATACCGGCAAGTAACCCATGGGGGCGGAGTGGTTCAGGGTGTCTTTGGAGCCGTTGTGGTTCCTGTGGCTGAGGGTGCGCCAGGGGCTGGCAGAAACGCCTCCGCGGCCGGCAATTTCACGTCAACAGGCGTCTGACCTGCGCCGGTGTGTCGGCGACGATCGCGGCCAGGCCGTTCCCCGACAGCCAGCCGCCCACGACGGCAAGCGTGCCGTCAGCGGCGCAGATGCCCCGGACGGCCGCGACGCGCTGCCTGTGGCCGAGGGACGCAAACGGCAGCGCCCCGGCCCAACGGACCACGTCCCAGCCCGCCACATCGTCCGCGCTGACGGGCACGCCCAGCAGCGCGGAAGCGTCAGCCAGCGCGGCCCGGAACAGTTCCTGGTCCGTGCGAGGCGCCGGCGCGGCTCCCCCGCCACGGGATTCGGGCGTGGCACGGGGAACAACAGCCCGGGGAGTATCAGCCCGTCCGTAGGAGAGCCGAAGCACGTGCCTTCCGGGCCCGGTCCGGTCCGCCAGCCAGGCCCACTTGGCGGTGGCGTGCGTCAGCGCCTTGGCCTGCAGGCCAAGGATCTGCGGGGCCACGAGGACGCCGGTGCCACGTGGCGCCGCGTCCAGGGCCGGGAGATCCACCACGAGGGTGACCAGGCTGACGTCGGGTCCTGCATCGGGGCGAAGCCGGTCAAGTTCGGGCAGGGATCCGGCCAGGAGCGCGACGGCGGCGGGACCGTCCAGCGCAACGGCCAGGAGACCGGCGTCGAACGTGGCCCCGTCCGTGACGACCTGCCAGCCGTCGGCGGTGCGCCGAACGGACCGGGCGGGTGTGCCGCTGAGCAGGGTGACGCCGCGCTGGCGCAGATCGGCCAGCAGCGCGGCCACGAGGGTATGCATTCCGCCGCGGAGGCCCGCGACGGCGGAGCCGGCCTTCCGCAGCCCTGCGGACTCGGTCTTTTGCAGCCCTGCGGGCTGGACCTGCGCTCCCCGGCGCTGCGCCGCGACGGCGGCGGCGAGGGAACCGTGCTGGCGGATCCCGGCCCGCAGCCCGGGGGCCACCATGTCGACGTCGAGCACTGCGGGGTCGGCCGAGTGGACACCGCCGACCACCGGTGCGACGAGCCGGTCCAGCACACGCCTGCCCATCCTGCGGCGGACAAGCTCGGACACGCTCGTGGCCTCGGCCCCCGTGCCCAGCGAGGCCGGCAGTACGGCGTCGACGGAGGCGCGGAGGGAACCCAGCAGACCCAGTGACCGGCGGACTTCCGGGTCCCACGGGCTGGCCGGGATGCCCAGCACCCCCGTCTTGGGCAGTTCACGCGGGCCGTCCGGCAGTTGGACCCAGGCTCCGCCGGGGTTCGGCGCGACGATCTCGCCGGCAATCCCAAGCTCCGCGGCAAGATCGGCCACCGCGGACGTGCGGGTCGCGAAAGACTCCGCCCCGCTGTCCAGGGTCAATCCGGCCACGGCATGGCTGCCGACGCAGCCGCCCCAAACATCACTGGCTTCCAGGACCGTGGTGGGTACGCCGGCGCGGGCGAACTCCCGGGCCGCCAGCAGGCCGGAAATCCCGCCCCCGATCACGACGGCGGTACGCTGCGTGGGCGCCCCGGCGGCGCCTGCGTCCACGCCGTTACTCCGGAGCGATGGAGTGGATGAGTTCGACCACGCGGGTCAGCACGTCGGGATCGGTCTCCGGCGGCACGCCGTGACCGAGGTTCACCACGTGCCCGGGCGCGGCGGAACCGGCCGCGATCACGTCGCGGACGTGCGCTTCGAGGATCTCCCATGGTGCCGAGAGCAGGGCCGGGTCGATGTTGCCTTGCAGCGGAACGGTGCCGCCGAGGCGGCGGTTGGCTTCGTCCAGCGGCAGCCGGTAGTCGACCCCCACGACGTCGACGCCGACGTCGCGCATCGCGACGAGCAGTTCCGAGGTGCCTGTGCCGAAGTGGATCAGCGGTGCGCCGAGGTGGCGCACATGGTCCAGGGCACGGGACGACGCCGGCGCAACGAAGCGCTGGTAGTCGGCCAGTCCCAGTGAACCGGCCCAGGAGTCGAAGAGCTGCGCGGCCGAGGCCCCGGCCTCCAGCTGGGCGCGGAGGAACATGCCGGAGGCGTCGGCGGCCCAGTTGGCCAGCGCAGTCCAGGTTTCCGGATCGGCGTGCATCATGGTGCGCGGGCCGAGGTGGTCGCGGGACGGCTTGCCTTCGACCATGTAGGCCGCGAGGGTAAAGGGCGCGCCGGCGAAACCGATCAGCGGGGTGCTCCCGAGCTGGGCCACGGTGAGCCGGACGGCTTCGCGGATGGGCTCCAGGGCCTCCCAGGTCAGCTGCGGCAGGGCGGCGACGTCCGCGGCCGTGCGGATCGGCACGTCCAGGACGGGGCCCACGCCGGGCACGATGTCCACGCCGACGCCGGCCAGCTTGAGCGGGATGACAATGTCCGAAAAGAAGATGGCGGCATCGACGTCGTGGCGGCGGACCGGCTGCAGCGTGATCTCGGACGCCAGCTCGGGGCGCAGGCACGAGTCCAGCATCGCCACGCCCTCACGGATCTTGAGGTATTCGGGCAGCGAGCGGCCGGCTTGCCGCATGAACCAGACGGGGCGGCGGGAGGGCTTGCCGCCGCGGTAGGCGGTGATCAGCGGCGAATCCGCCGTGCGGCCGTCCATCAGCGGGTGGCCGGCATCGAGGCCGCTGGCGCCACCGGCGACGGCGCCCTTGTTGGCAGCACTGTCTGCTGCACCGGTCTCGGACGTACTGGAATTTGTCGTGCCGGCACGTGCCGCAGCGCTTGGAGTCATGACTTCGATTGTGCCCAAATTTGTGTCCAAAAGATAACGACAGCCTGTCACGCCGACTCTCACACTGGCCACGAGTGCTGCGCCGTGGCGGGAATCACAGGCCAGCGTGCCTGAGCCCACTCCCGGACAGTTGTTCTACACGGGCACGAAAAAGCTATGATGGTGATGCTGTGGTTCTTTTTTCATTGGTGGCTACACACGCCGACATCGACCTCGAAACCGTTGCTCAGTTGAGCACCGGCGCTTCAGGGCTCGCCACATCCGCCCTCGCCGGATCGCCGGCCGTGGCGGGTGCCGTTGTCCTTGCCACCTGCAACCGCCTGGAAATCTATGGCGAGGCCCCCCATGCCGACGCGGTCGGCGCAGCCCGGGCAGCCCTCATCACGCAGATCAGCGGTGCCAGCGGACTCAACGATCAGCTCGTCTCCCGCGCCTTCAGCACCCGGACCGGCGCCGAGGTCAGCCAGCACCTCTTCGCGGTCAGTTCGGGGCTGGATTCCGCCGTGGTCGGCGAACGCGAAATTGCCGGCCAGGTGCGCCGCGCCCTGATCACCGCCCAGCACGAGGGCACCGCCAGCTCCGGCCTGGTCCGGTTGTTCCAGGCCGCCTCCAAAACCGCCAAAGACGTCGGCGCCCAGACGGCGCTGGGTTCGCGCGGCCTCTCCATCGTCTCCGTGGCGCTGGATCTGGCCACGGACCTCTCGGAAAACCCTGACTGGTCCGCCAAGAAAGCCGTCGTCTTCGGGACCGGCGCCTACGCCGGAGCCACCATGTCGCTGCTGCGCGAACGCGGCTGCACCGATGTGCATGTCTATTCCTCCTCCGGCCGCGCCGCAGGTTTCGTTGCCACCCGGGGCGGTACTGCCCTGGACGAGGCGACGCTTCCGGTGGCCGTGGCCGCGGCCGACGTCATGATCGGCTGCAGCGGCTCCGACAGCCGGGTCGAAGCGGACGTACTCGCCCGGATCCGGGCGAACTCGCCCCAGCAGCTCATCGCGATCGACCTCGCCCTGACCCATGACTTTGACCCCGCCGTGGGCGACCTCGACGGCGTCGAACTCCTCACGCTGGAATCCGTACGCCTCGCGGCGCCGCAGGAACAGGCGGAGTCGCTCGAACAGGCCAGCAGCATCGTGTCCGGGGCGGCCAGCGCCTTCGAACAGGAGCGCGAGGCCCGGTCGGTGGACTCGGCGATTGTCGCGTTGCGCCGCCACACGATGAACGTCCTGGACGCGGAAATGGAAAAGGTCCGCGCCCGGCACGGCTGCACCGCCGCCGCGGAGGAAGTCGAGTTCGCCCTGCGCCGCATGGTGAAACAACTGCTGCACGTCCCCACCGTCCGGGCACGCGAGCTGGCTTCCAACGGTCAGCAGGACGCCTACGTTGCCGCCCTGGAGGCGCTGTACGGCATCACGGTGGAGCCCTCCGCCGGTGCTCCCGGTACCGCGGCCGCGTGCCCCGTGGATCACACCGATGCGGGCCCCGGCACCGCGGACCACAACCCTGGGAACCACGGCGCCGGCGACATCCGCGAAACCGCGTAGCCGGTTCCCGCGCCTCCACGGCCCACCGGCTCCCGCGCCTACCCGGTTTAACTGGTTTACCCGCCTACGCTGTTCAACTGGTTTACCCGGGGAAAGCGTTGATCCCGGTCATTTCGGCCGACACCTGCCACAGCCGTGCGGCGGCTTCCGGGTCCACGGCATGGGCATCCACGCCCCTGATCCTGGCTGCGGGCGATCCCGTCACCGTGGGTTCGGCAATCTCGCAGTCCTCGCAGTAGACGCCGCCCATCCCCTCCAGGGCCGGCGCCGTCGCGGCCCAAACTGAGGTGGCGGCGCCCTGCGCCGGTGTCTTGAACCGGGGGTCGAGCGTGCCGTGCTCGTCCATCCAGCCTGCAGCGATCATCTCCTCGCGCGGCAGGTGGCGCTGCAGTTCGGTCATGATCCCGCCGGGATGCACAGCGAAGGCGCGCACGCCGAAGTCACGGCCCAGGGCGTCGAGCTGGACGGCGAAGAGCGCGTTGGCCGTTTTGGCCTGGCCGTAGGCCCGCCACTTGTCGTAGCCGGCGTCGAAGTTGATGTCATCGAAGCGGATCGGCGAGAGCTTGTGGCCGGTGGAGGACAGCGAGACCACGCGGGCTCCCGGCGCTGCGGAGAGTGCCGGCCACAGCAGGTTGGTGAGGGCAAAGTGCCCAAGGTGGTTCGTGGCGAACTGCGCTTCCCAGCCCGGACCCACCCTGTGCTCCGGGCTTGCCATGATGGCGGCATTGTTGATGAGGATGTCCAGGCCGCGGCTCGTGCCAGGCGCCGCGCCGGCCAGGAAGCCGGCGGCGAACTCCTTCACACTGGCCTGGTCGGCAAGATCCAGTGCGGCGACGCTGACATCGCCGCCGCCGGTTTCCGGCGACAACCCGGCCTCTGCCAGGACATCGCGGGCGTGCTCCGGCCGCCGGGCCGGCACCACAACGCTGGCGCCGGCGGAGGCCAGGGCCCGCACGGTCTCCAGGCCCAGGCCCGAGTAGCCGCCCGTGACTATCGCGGTTTTCCCGGTCAGGTCGATGCCGGCAATGACCTCGGCCGCCGTCGAATCCCGGCCAAAGCCGGAGCCAATCTTGCGCTGGGATGTCATGGTGGGTTCCTCGCTGTTGTTCTGGGTCATGGTCTCAGTAAAACGGCTCAGTACACCGGCTCAGTACACCGGCTTCCCGGGTTCGACGTCGCGCACCCAGGCAAGGATGCCGCCTTCGAGGTGGCTGACGCGCTGGTACCCGGCGGCACGGGCGGCGGACAGGACGGCGGCGGACCGTGTTCCGGCCTTGCAATGGAAGACGATATCGGCATCCTGCGGCAGTTCCGGCCACGCTTCCCCGGCCAGGATGCGGCCCTGCGGGATCAGCACCGAGCCGTCGATGCGGACGATCTCGTACTCCCCCTGCTCCCGCACGTCCACGAGCTGGAAGTCCTTGAGCCCGGCCTTGCGCGAGGCCAGCATCGTGGCGAGCTGGGTGGCCGTGACAGTGTGCTCGGTTCCCGCGTCCGCCGTCGGGGTGATCCCGCAGAACGCCTCGTAATCGGTGAGTTCGGTGATCCGCTCGGCCGCGGGATCCCGGGCCACTTTGATCTCGCGCCAGGTCCCGCCCAGCGCGTCATAGAGGGCCAGCCGGCCCAGCAGGGACCGGCCGACGCCGGTGATCAGTTTGACGGCCTCGGTCACCATCAGCGCTCCGACAGCGGCGCAGAGCATGCCGAACACGCCGCCTTCGCCGCAGGAGGGCACGGATCCGGCCGGGGGCGCCTCCGGGTAGAGGTCCCGGTACGTGGGCCCGAACTGTTCCCAGAAGACGCTTACCTGGCCGTCGAAGCGGAAGATCGATCCCCAGACGTAGGGCTTGCCGAGGATGGCGGCGGCGTCGTTGACGAGGTAGCGGGTGGCGAAGTTGTCGGCGCCGTCGAGGATGAGGTCGTAGTCGGCGAAGAGTTCCAGTGCGTTGGACGCGTCGAGGCGGACGTTGTGGAGCCGGACGTCCACCAGCGGGTTAAGGGCCGCAATGGCATCGCGGGCGGACTCGATTTTGGGCCGGCCCACGTCCGCGACGCCGTGGATGATCTGCCGCTGGAGGTTGCTGAGGTCGACGTCGTCGTCGTCAACAATGCCCAGTGTGCCGACACCGGCGGCGGCGAGGTACAGCAGGGCCGGGGATCCCAGGCCTCCTGCCCCGATCACGAGGACTTTCGCGTTCTTGAGGCGTCGCTGGCCGATCGCGCCGATCTCGGGAATGATCAGGTGGCGCGAATAGCGTTCCACCTCCGCAAGGCTGAGCTCCGATGCCGGGTCAACCAGCGGTCCTGGCAGCGGATCCAGCTGCGTCGGGGGCGTTGCGGGGGCACCGGGGGCGGTGAACTTGGAAGCCATACTTCAATCTATGCCCGAAGATACCGCCAGGTCATATTACCCGCGCGTAAAGTGTAGTTGAATGCAGTGCACAGCAGTTGAGTGCTTTTCCGTAGGGTTCTTTTCAGTTGAGTGTTTTTCAGTTGAGTGCCCTGCGGGCAAGTGGATGTAGAGGGAAAGAAGGCCGACAGTGGTTCATCAGGCACCGGTGGAGCGGGACGAGACCGGCAAACCGCCGGCCGGGCAAACGCGGAGCGGACAGCGCTCGGCACGGCTCCCCCGTGATGAACGCCGGGCGCAGCTGCTGGCGGCAGCGCAGGAGGTCTTCGTGGCGAACGGCTACCACGGGGCCGCCATGGATGAGATCGCCGAGACCGCCCATGTCAGCAAGCCGGTGCTGTACCAGCACTTCCCGTCCAAGCGGGACCTCTACCTGGCCCTGCTGGACAGCCACCTGAGCAAGCTGATCGACCTCCTGCTGGGCGCCCTGAACTCCACCACGGACAATGACGAACGCGTCCAGGCGGTCATGCGCGCCTACTTCCGCTTCATCGCCCACGACGACCAGGCGCACCGGCTCGTCTTCGAATCTGACCTGATCAACGATCCCGACGTCAGCGCACGGCTGGAAGCCTTCAACAAGACCTTTGCCGACGCCGTCGCGCGCGTCATCGCCGAGGACACCAAGCTTCCGGAACTGGAATCCCAGCTTTTGGGCCGCGGACTGGCCGGGCTGGCCCAGGTGAGCGCCCGGTACTGGCTGGAAACGGACGGAAACCTGGACCTCGATGTGGCCAGCGACCTGATCTACCGTTTAGCTTGGCGCGGAATCTCCCGCTTCCCCAAAGAGACCTAGAGTACAACTAGAGATTGACCTTAGACGTTTATTCGGTTTTGACTGGCTGGGAGGCCTTGCTGTGGAAGTAAAGATTGGTATTCAGAACATTGGCCGAGAAATTGTCCTCGAATCGGCCCAGGACGCCGACGCCGTCGCCAAGGTGGTGGGCGACGCGATCGCCAAGGGCGGCGAACTTCGTCTGAAGGATGACAAGGGCCGCCTGGTGATCGTCCCCGCCAACGTGTTGGGCTACGTTGAAATCGGGGCAGAAGAAGCCCGCCGCGTCGGTTTCGGCGCACTCTAGGCTCAGCCCGGCCGGCGTTGGAGCGGCTTCACAACCCGTTCACAGCCGGTTTTCCAAACCGTTTCACAGCCGTTTTCTTGACTAGCGCGAGGTGTCCTGAATGCTTTCCCTGATTGTGGTCGCCATGGTGACCGTTGCTGCGGGCTTTGTGGTGTGGGCCAACGACAAACGGCACACGAAATACGGGATCAGCGTCCCGGCGGGAGTTGCAACGGCCGTCGGCATGCTGAGCTGGATCATCTTCATGGCGGCCGGGTTTGGCTACCAGCCGGGCCTGACCTGGATCCCGTGGATCCTGCCGATGGTCTTCGGCGCGGCGGCGTCGATCGCGGCCGTTATCTACCTGGGCAAATCCCGGACCCGGCAGGACACCGATCGGCTCACCGCCATCCTGAAGCTCTAGGCGCTACGCCGGCAGGTCCGGCCCGTGGCCGTCCTCGGTGCACAGGCACAGCCGGTTACCCTGCGCATCCGTGACCACCACCCACTTGGGTGCGTGGTCACGGTTCATTAAGGCCCCGGTCGCCGCAGTCTTTTCCAGGACGGGCCCGGATTCGGCCTTGCTCCGGTGGATGTCCAGGTGGATGCGGTTGGCGTTCGGGGTGGAGGTCTCCTGGAACCACAGTCCGGGCCCGCGTCCGTAGGGGTCCACGAGGTCGCCGAACCGGCCCTTGCGGTAGCCGAGGGCGATCCGCCAAACCTCCGAAACTCCGGCGGGGTCCTCCGAATCGATGGCGATGTCCACCGTCCGGTACAGGCCCGGCTCTGCGGCGGCACTGACGCCCTGGGCCGCCCCGCTGACTGCCGCCGCGGCCCGGACGTCCCGGGACGTGACCTCCGTGCCCGCGTCGTGCGAGGTGAAGCGCAGGAACACGCGGTTGTAGCGCCAGTCCAGGTCCGGGTGGTGGTTCTGGTCCTCGGCCACGCGCCCGACGGCGGCAACAAGCTCCAGCGCCGCGGCCGACGTCGGACATTTGTAGACCGTCACCAGGCCGCCCAGGCGGTACCGCCAATCCGGAAGGCCCGCCAGGGCCTGATCGATCTGTGGCCGGGTAAGGACGTCGTCCGTGGCTGCCACTGCAGGCTCCTGTGCTGGTTGGGCGAATGAACTGGATCGGCGAATGAACTGGCGGCGAATGGGCCGGAGGCAAAGCCGGACCCTGTCCTACAGGAAATCGCCTACAGGAACTCGGCCCGGCCCTCCATCGCCGAGGACGCCAGGGCGTGCTCGCGGCGCGGAATCCTGCCGGCCTTTTTTGCCAGCCTACCGGCGATGACAGCGTGTTTGAAGGCCTCCCCCATGAGCACGGGGTTCTGGGCCCGGGTCACGGCCGTTGCCAGCAGCACGGCATCGCAGCCAAGTTCCATCGCCAGCGCCGCGTCCGAGGCCGTGCCGATTCCGGCATCCAGGACCACCGGCACGGACGCCCGCGAGACGATCAGCTCGATATTGTGCGGGTTCAGGATGCCCAGGCCGGTACCGATCGGGGCGCCCAGCGGCATCACGGCCGTGGCGCCGAGGTTTTCCAGCCGGAGGGCAAGCACGGGGTCGTCATTGGTGTAGGCGAAGACCTTGAAGCCGCGGGCGACAAGCTGTTCGGTTGCGTCCACGAGTTCGACGGCGTCCGGCAGCAGGGTGTGCTCGTCGGCAATGACTTCGAGTTTGACCCAGTCCGTTTCCAGGGCTTCGCGGGCCAGCTCGGCTGTGAGGATGGCGTCCTTGGCGGTGAAACAGCCGGCCGTGTTGGGCAGCACCCGGATCTGCTGGTCCTCGAGCAGCTGGAACAGCGAGCCCGTCTCCGCCGGCGAATAGCGGCGCATCGCCACCGTGGTCAGCTCGGTTCCGGAGGCAACAAGCGCCGCACCCAGCCCGTCCAGGCTCGGCGCGCCGCCGGTGCCCATGATGAGGCGGGACCCAAGCGCCACGCCATCGATCACCAATGGATCGGCCACCGCCCCGCGCGCCTGCACGGCCGGTGTTCCTGCCAGTGTGGTCTCGTTCATGCTGGTCATCCTCCCTGGACTGCCGTGACAAGTTCGACGTCGTCGCCGTCGGCGAGCGCCGTGGCGTGCCACTGGCTGCGCGGCACCACTTCGGCGTTGCGGGCCACGGCGACACCGAGTTTCCGGCCGTCGGCGGCCTGGCCGTCGGGGCCGATGCTCCGGCCCGTGAGCTGGCTGACGAGGGTGCTGACGGAGGCGCCGTCGGCGACGCTTTGCTCCGTTCCGTTCAGTCTGATGTTCATGCTGCTTCCTTCTTGGGACTGTCCCCGGACGTGTCCGGGATGCGGGAAAAACGGTCGGGGCGGAAACCGGCCCAGCGCGGGTCCGGCGTCCCGTCCATGAGTTGGCGGCATACGGCGGCAGCCGCCGGGGTGAGCAGGACGCCGTGCCGGAAGAAACCTGTGGCGATGATGAGTCCGGGGACATCCCCGCCGTCCGGGCGGGCAACCCGGCCCAGCAGCGGGGCGTTGTCCGGCGTGCCTGGCCGGGGCCGCGCCGTGGCTTCCAGGAGCTCGAGTTCGGCGACGGCGGGCACCAGCTGCTGGGCGTCCCGCAGCAGCTGGTAGACGCCGCCGGCCGACACGGCCTGGGGATCCGACGGGCCGTCCTCGCGCTGGGTGGCGCCAATCACCACGGTGCCGTCCTGGCGGGGCACGATGTACACCGGGACCCCGCGCACCATCCCCCGCACGGTGGCAGTGAGCAGCGGCTGCAGGTGCGCGGGCACGCGGAGCCGGAGGATGTCACCGTAGACGGGCCGCAGCGGCAGGGTGAGCCCGGCGGGCAATTCATCAAGATCGGCGGCGCCGAGCCCGTTGGCGACCACGGTTTCCGCGGCGCGTACGGTACCGCCGCCATCGAGGCGGACCCCTGCAACGTTGCCGTCCTGCCACAGCAGCCCTGCAGCGCGCCGCCGGATGAAGCTGCCGCGGTCCTCCGCGGCCAGGACGCCGGCAATCCGGGCGATCAGCAGGCGGGGATCCACCTGGTGGTCGGCCGGGATGTCGAAGGCACACGAGATGCCGGGGCTCAGCAGGGGCTCCCGGCCCCGTGCCTCGCGCACTGTCAGCGGTTCCACGCTGAGGCCGGAGGCTTTCTGGACTTCCCTCAGGTCCGCGAGCGCGCGCCGGTCCGCCGCGTCCGCCCCGACGGCGAGGGTCGGGGTCGTCAAATACCCGGTACCCGTCCGGGAGTCCTGGCCGGCGGGACCGGCGTCGAGCCCGGCCGCGAATCCGGGCCACAGCCGGGAAGACTCGAGCATCAGTTCCAGCAGCTGCTCCTCCTGGTAGTGCAGCTCGCTGACAGGGGCGAGCATGCCGGCCGCGGCCCAGCTCGCTCCTGTACCGGGAACATCATCGATCAGGACCACGGACCGGCCCGCGCGGCTGGCCTCGAAGGCGATGCCGTGGCCGATCACCCCGCCGCCGATCACGGCAACGTCTGCGGTGACGTCCCCTGCGGTGATTCCGTCAGTGGATACGGCTCCGGTGTAACAATCCCGGGCGGTGGCGTCATCTGCGGCCACGGCTTCACGGCCGGCTTGTGAGCCTACTTGCGTGCCCATGAAAAATTCCTTCCCTACGCCGGTACTAGCCGGATCAGGTCAAGCGGTCGGCTCTGACGCCCTCTCAGCCGGGCAGCGGCTCCATGGCTGCTGCGGGCTCCCGCGGTATGCGCCCAGTTTAGAGGAACTAGGCTGGTCCCATGAGCCAGGACCACCTCCACACCACCGCCCGCCTCTACTTGTGCACCGACGCCCGCAGGGACCGCGGCGACTTCGAGGACTTCGTGGACGCCGCCTTCGCCGGCGGAGTGGACATCATCCAGCTGCGCGACAAGTCGCTCGAGGCGGCCGAGGAACTGGAACTCCTCGAAGTCCTGCACGCCGCGGCGCAGCGCCACGGACGGCTGTGGGCCGTCAACGACCGGGCGGACATCGCCTCCCTGTCCGGGGCCCCGGTGTTCCATATCGGCCAGAAGGACATTTCGCTGGACGCAGCCCGCGGCTTCCTGGGCAAAGACGCCGTGATCGGCCTGTCCACCCACACCCCTGAACAGGTGGACGCAGCCGTGGCTGCTTCTCCCGGCCGCAAGGGACTGGACTACTTCTGTGTGGGGCCAGTATGGGCGACTCCCACCAAGCCGGGACGCGCCGCCGTCGGCCTCGACCTGGTGCGTTACGCCGCCCAGGCGACCGGCCAGGCGAACGCCGAGGGTGCCGGAAACCCCGACGGCCCGACGGAAAGCCTGCTGCCGTGGTTTGCCATCGGCGGGATCGACCTCGGCAACGTGGAGCAGGTAGTCGACGCCGGCGCCCGGCGGATCGTGGTGGTCCGGGCCATCACCGACGCCGACGATCCGGCCCACGCGGCCGGTGCACTGCTGGCGGCGCTGGACGCCACTGACTCCTGAACGCTGATTCCTGAACGCTGACTCCTGAGCAGGTTCCCCGCCATGAACCGGGCCGTCCCGGGCAGTGAACCTAGCCGGGGAGCCCCAGTCCCGCCATCCTTCGCGCGTGGTTCGCTGCGAGCTCGGCCGTCAGGCCCACCACCAGCGCCCTGGCGTCCGCGTCGTCCAGTCCCGACAGCCCGCCCAGGAATGCGTGCTCAAGGCTCACCCGCTGGGCATGGGTCAGGACCTCGCCCAGCAGGCGCCGGGCCCACAGCGCCAGGCGTGACGCCAGCCGGGGGTCATCGGCCAGGGCCGCCTTGAGTCGCTCCTGCAGCACACCCGTGGACTCGCCGGTGGAGCGGACCTGTGCGATCAGCTCCCGGGTCCCGGCGTCGACGTACACGCCGACGGCGCTGTAAAAGTCCGCGGAGACAGTGTCGATCACGTAGGCCTTCATGAGCGCTTCGTACCAGTCCGCCGGGCGTGTGCGCTCATGGAAGAAGTCCACCGAGGGCTGGAACGGCAGCATGGCAGCCTCCGTGTCCAGGCCCATATCCTCGAGCCGGGCCCGGATGAGTTCGTAGTGCTGGAACTCGGCCACCGCCATCCTGCCCAGCACGGCACGGTCACGCAGCGTGGGCGAATATCCGGCACTGGAAGAGAGCCGTTCGAAGGCGGAAAGCTCGCCGTACGCCATCACTCCCAGCAGATCCGCCAGGAAGCTGTTGTAGAGGGCAGGATCCTCCGGAGTTGCGCTCATGATCCAAGACTAATGGCGGAAATCGGGCTACCCTGATTTTCGTGTCCCATCATCGCCTGACCCCCAGTGTCCACGAGCAGCAGAACCAGCTGGCCGGGGCCCTCAAGGCGTTGCGCACCACGCTGGAACTGCCCGGCCCGTTCCCCGAGGACGTGCTGCGCGACGCCGCGGCGGCCGTGGCCGAGCACAAGCTCCCGGACCTGGACCTCACGCATGTCGAGTTCGTGACCATCGACCCGGCATCGTCCACCGACCTCGACCAGGCCCTGTTCATCGAACGGGATGACGAGGGCTACAAGGTGTTTTACGCCATCGCCGACGTCCCGTCGTTTGTCGCCCCGGGCGGGGCGCTCGACGCCGAGACCCGGCGCCGCGGGCAGACCTTCTACACCCCCGACGGAAGGATTCCGCTGCATCCGGAGATCATCAGCGAGGCCGCCGGCAGCCTGCTCGCAGGTCAGCTGTGCTCCGCGTTCGTCTGGGAGTTCGGGCTCGACGCCGCGGCAGAGGTGACATCGGTCCTTGTGCGCCGGGCCCGGGTCCGCAGCCGCGCAAAACTCAGCTACAAGGCCGTCCAGGCCGACCTCGACGCCGGCACGGCCACGCCCGTGCTGCAGCTGCTCAAAGAGGTAGGCATCAAGCGGGTGGAACTCGAACGCCTGCGCGGCGGGGCAAGCCTGAACATGCCCGAACAGGAAATCCAGCAACTGCCCGACGGCGGCTACCGGATCGTGGCGGCCCCGCCGCTGCCGGTGGAGGACTGGAACGCCCAGATTTCCCTCATGACCGGAATGGCGGCCGCCGCGCTCATGCTCCAGGGCAAGGTCGGCATCCTGCGGACCATGCCCGCCCCGGACGAGGCGTCGCTGCGGCATTTCCACCGCCAGACCCACGCCCTTGGCAAGCCCTGGGACGGAGAAATGGGCTACGGCGAGTACCTGCGGACCCTGGACCCCACCGACCCCCGGCAGCTGGCCATTGTGCATTCGGCCGGCATGCTTTTCCGTGGCGCCGGGTACACGCACTTCGACGGGACGGTACCCCAAGCCGCCGTACAGTCAGCCATCGGCGCCGCCTACGCCCATTCCACGGCGCCTTTGCGGCGGCTGGTGGACCGCTTCGTGCTGGTGATCTGTGAAGCCCTGAGCAGCGGCACCGAGGTTCCGGACTGGGCCCGGGCGGCCCTGCCGTCCCTTCCGGCGATCATGGGCACCTCGGACCAGCTCGCCGCAAAGCTGGAGCGGCTGGCATTGGACACCGTGGAGGCTGCCCTGCTGGTCAACCACATCGGCCAGGAATTCGACGCCGTGGTCATCTCCGGTTCGAAGCCGGCGAAGAGCACCACCGGCGGCGACGGGAACGGCAATGGGAACGGCGGCACGGCCGGCAAGGCGAACGGCAACGGGAACGGGGGCAAGTCCAACGGAAACGGCAACGGCCCGTCCGGGATGGTCCAGATCGCCGAACCTGCCGTGACCGCACGCTGCCCCGGCGACCTTGAACCGGGCACTCAAGTCCGGGTCCGGGTGGTGTCCTCGGACATCGCCACCCGCGAAATCCAGCTGGAGCTCGTGGGCTGACGGTCCACTGCCTGCGCCCTGACCGTCCCGTGCCGGGCGGGCTCCCGTGGTCAGTCCACGGGTCCGTTCATGGGTCCAGTCGAGGATCCGCCCGTGGTACAGCTAGACTGGAGAGGTAGAAATGGATGCCCGGTCGTTGATTTCCATGATTTTTGAATTCAACAAGCCCGCCCCTACGCGATCTTGAGATCCACCCGCTGGTCCCCAGTGCCAGCATTTAGATAGCCCGCGATCGGCTTCCACTGGATTTGCTTGCGCGCCCGAGCGTGCTCCGGAACGGCCAATGGCCGGCCCCGTTGAGCAAGCAGCGCAGCCCAAAATGAATAAGGAAACTCCCCTGTGAGTGAATTGCACACGCACCAGCTTCTGATCGATGATTCCGGCACGGAGACCATCGAGCCCGAAGAAACCATCATCTCGGACGAAAAGCCGCACGAGATTGCCGAAAAGACCTTCGCCGACTTCAACGTCCGTGCGGACATCGTGGAATCGCTGGCCGACGCCGGCATTACCCACCCCTTCCCCATCCAGGCCATGACGCTTCCGGTCGCACTGGCCGGGCACGACATCATCGGCCAGGCCAAGACCGGTACGGGTAAAACCCTCGGCTTCGGCATCCCGGCGCTGCAGCGCGTCGTGGGCCGTGACGACGCCGGCTTCGACAAACTGGCCGTTCCCGGCGCCCCGCAGGCCCTGGTGATCGTGCCCACCCGCGAGCTCGCCGTCCAGGTGGCCAAGGACCTCGAGAACGCCGCCAAGAAGCGCAACGCCCGCATCGCCACGATCTACGGCGGCCGCGCCTACGAGCCGCAGGTCGAGTCGCTGCAGAACGGCGTCGAAATCGTTGTCGGCACCCCCGGCCGCCTGATCGACCTGTACAAGCAGAAGCACCTGAGCCTGAAGAACGTCAAGATCGTCATCCTCGACGAGGCCGACGAAATGCTGGACCTCGGCTTCCTGCCGGACGTGGAAACCCTGATCGCCGGCACGCCCGCCGTCCGCCAGACGCTCCTGTTCTCCGCCACCATGCCCGGCCCGGTCATCGCCATGGCCCGCCGCTACATGACCCAGCCGACCCACATCCGCGCCGCGGACCCGGACGACGAAGGCCTGACCAAGCGCGACATCCGCCAGTTGATCTACCGTGCGCACAGCATGGACAAGGTCGAGGTCGTAGCCCGAATCCTGCAGGCCCGCGGCCGTGGCCGCACCATCATCTTCACCAAGACCAAGCGCACCGCCGCGAAGGTGGCCGAGGAACTCGTGGACCGCGGCTTCGCTGCGGCCGCCATCCACGGCGACCTCGGCCAGGGCGCCCGCGAACAGGCACTGCGTGCCTTCCGCAACAACAAGGTGGACGTCCTCGTGGCCACCGACGTCGCCGCCCGCGGCATCGACGTCGACGACGTCACCCACGTGATCAACTACCAGTGCGTCGAAGACGAAAAGATCTACCTGCACCGCGTGGGCCGCACGGGCCGCGCCGGCAACAAGGGCACGGCCGTGACCTTTGTCGACTGGGACGACATGCCGCGCTGGGGGCTCATCAACAAGGCCCTGGGCCTGAGCTACCCCGAGCCCGTGGAGACGTACTCGTCCTCACCCCACCTCTTCGAGGAACTCGACATCCCCGAGGGCACCAAGGGCCGGCTGCCCCGCGACAAGCGTGTGCTGGCCGGCGTCGACGCGGAGGTCCTCGAGGACCTTGGCGAGACCGGCAAGAAGAACTCACGCCCCAGCACAAAGGACAGCGGACGCTCCTCCCGCGACGGCGCACGCTCCGGCAGCCGCGACTCCCGTGAAGGCAGCCGCGAGAACCGCCGCAGCGGCGGCGCCCCGGCCGGCGAAAACGGCGGACGCCCGGCTTCGCGCCGTCGCCGTCCGGCCGCCACGGACTCCGCTTCCGCCGCCCCGGCTGAGGCTTCGGCCCAGGCCCCCGCGTCGGCCGCGTCTGCGCGGGCCGCTTCGGCCAGCGCTCCCACCGAGGTGGACCGTGCAACCCGTGCCCGCCGCCGGACCCGCACCCGTCGGCGCAACGGCGAGGTTGTTGCAGGCGGCGACGCACAGCCGAGCGGCGCCGAGGCCTAATCCCCTCCATGACTGACACCGTCTGGGCGCCGGACGGCAGCAACCTGGTGGTTCACGCGGACAACGCGGAATACCTCCCCACGCTGCCGGACGGCGCCTTCACACTGATCTACGTGGATCCGCCCTTCAACACCGGGCGGGTCCAGAAGCGCCAGGAAACCAAGATGGTGCTCAATGCCGGCGGCGAGGGCGACCGCGTCGGATTCAAGGGCCGATCCTATGACACGATCAAGGGCGCCCTGCACAGCTACGACGACGCCTTCAGCGACTACTGGTCCTTCCTCGAGCCCCGGCTCGTGGAGGCCTGGCGGCTCCTGGCCGACGACGGCACCCTGTACCTGCACCTGGACTACCGCGAGGTGCACTACGCGAAGGTCATGCTGGACGCCATCTTCGGCCGGGAATCCTTCCTGAACGAGATCATCTGGGCGTACGACTACGGTGCCCGGGCCAAGTACCGCTGGCCCACCAAGCACGACAACATCCTTGTCTACGTCAAGAACCCGGCGAAGTACCACTTCGACAGCGCCGAGGTGGACCGTGAGCCGTACATGGCGCCCGGGCTCGTCACGCCCGCCAAACGCGAGCTCGGCAAGCTTCCCACCGACGTCTGGTGGCACACCATTGTTTCGCCGACCGGCAAGGAGAAAACCGGGTATCCCACGCAAAAGCCGGAGGGGCTCATCCGCCGCGTGGTTGCGGCTTCGAGCCGGCCGGGCGACTGGTGCCTGGACTTCTTCGCCGGCTCCGGCACGCTCGGAGCGGTGGCCGCGAAACTCGACCGCAGGTTCGTGTGCGTGGACCAGAACCTGGCCGCCGTCGATGTCATGGCCAAGCGCCTCGCCGCGAAAGCGCAGTTCACGTCGTTCCCGACGCCCTGACACCGCCGGTTGCGCTATCACTTGTGGCTGCCATTCGGGGCTATTCCGGCCCCTGAGGGACGCTAAGTGATAGCGCAACTGGGTTCGGGGCAGCCTCAGCGCACCACGGACGAGCCGGTCCCCATGTCCTCGATGCGGGCAAAGACTTCCGGGCTGGTCAGGTTTTCGCCCAGCAGGTTCGGCTTCCCCGTGCCGTGGTAGTCGGAGGATCCCGTGACCAGCAGGCCGTATTGCTCGGCGATCCGGCGGAGGAACGTCCGGCCCTCCTCGGGATTGTCCCGGTGGTAGATTTCCAGGCCGGCCAGCCCGGCATCGATCATCTCCCGGTAGGTCTGCTCCCCCACGATCCGGCCGCGGGCAGAAGCGACGGGGTGGGCGAACACCGGCACGCCCCCGGCTGCGCGGACCAGTGCGACGGCGAGCGCCGGCTCCGGCGCATAGTGCTGCACCCAGTAGCGCGAGCGTCCGGTCAGGATGGAACCGAAGGCCTCGGCCCGGTCTTCCACCACGCCCGCGGCGACAAGCGCGTCGGCGATGTGCGGGCGGCCGAGGGTGGCGCCCGGCGCGACGTGGTGGATCACGTCGTCCCACGTCAGCGGGTAGTCCTCCGAGAGCAGGGTGACCATCTTCTGGGCCCTCGTGCGCCGGGCATCCTTGGACTTGGTGATTTCCTCAAGCAGCCCGGGATGCGCGGGGTCGTGGAGGTAGCTGAGCAGGTGGACGCTGATGCCTTCCGCCGTCCGGCACGAGATCTCCATGCCCGGGACCAGGGCGACCCCCGTTTTCCGGGCCGCGGCGGCGGCCTCGGCCCACCCGGCGGTGGAATCATGATCGGTCAGGGCCACGACGTCGAGCCCGGCAGCGGCGGCGGACGCAATGACATCGGCCGGTGCCTGGGTGCCGTCGGAAACGTTGGAGTGGGCATGCAAGTCAATCCTCACCTCACCAGCGTAGTAGATGGCCGGATCAAAGCCTCGGCCTCCACCGGCCCGGTCGCCCGGCGGCGGTGGCGCGCCGTTGGCCTAAGCCGCGGCGCTGGTGAGACTATGGGACGGTGAACGATGCAGATAACACCCTAATCTCCGCTTCCCAGCCCCTCGAAGAGCGCGTCAACAACCGCTCGCAGCGGCCCAGCTCGGACGCTTTCAAGGCCTTCATGGCCAGCAACTGGGCGCCGGCCACGCAGCAGCTCCCCGAACGGGACGCCGTCGCGGGTCACGCCGCAGCCAGGCGCCGCTCCATCTCAGGCCTGTTCAAAGGTGAACGCCTGGTCATCCCCGCCGGCCCGCTGAAGGTCCGCTCGAACGACTGCGACTACCGCTTCCGGCCGCACTCGGCCTTCGCGCACCTCACCGGCCTCGGCCTGGACCACGAGCCGGACGCGGTCCTGATCCTGGAACCGGTGGCCGAAGGTACGGGCGACGACGGCGGCAACCACCACGCCACCCTGTACTTCCGCCCGCTGGCCGGCCGCGACACCGAGCAGTTCTACGCCGACTCCCGGTCCGGGGAGTTCTGGATCGGCGCCCGCCCGACCCTGGAGGAGTTCAAGGCCAAGCTCGGCCTGGACACGGCGGACATCGCCGAACTCGAACTCGCCATCACCAAGAACGTCGGCGCGACCGAGATCGGCGGAATCTCCATCAGGCTGGTCCGCAAGGTGGACGAGAACATCGACGCCCTGGTTGACACCGCCCGCTACAACACGGCCAAGGACCCGGACAATCTTGACCTGAGCGTGCTGGACGCCCTGGACGAAAAGCTCAGCGAGGCCCTCTCGGAACTGCGCCTGCTCAAGGACGAGTGGGAAATCGAGCAGATGAAGACCGCCGTCGCCGCCACCGTGGCCGGCTTCACGGAGGTCGTCAAGGCGCTCCCCCGGGCGCTGACCCACCACCGCGGCGAGCGCGTGGTGGAAGGGGCGTTCTTCGCCCGCGCCCGTGAGGAAGGCAACGAGCTCGGCTACGACACCATCGCCGCGTCCGGCAACAACGCCACCGTGCTGCACTGGACCCGGAACACCGGCAAGGTCAACGCCGGCGAACTGCTGCTCCTGGATGCAGGGGTCGAGGCCGACTCGCTGTACACGGCCGACGTCACGCGCACGCTGCCGGCCAACGGCAAGTTCACCGACATCCAGCGCAAGGTCTACGAGGCAGTGCTCGACGCCGCCGACGCCGGCTTTGCCGCCGCCCAGCCGGGCACCAAGTTCCGGGACATCCACACCGCAGCCACCACAGTGCTGGCGGAACGCCTCGCCGAATGGGGCCTCCTGCCCGTCTCCCTGGAGGAAGCCGTCAGCACCGAGGGCCAGCAGCACCGCCGCTGGATGCCGCACGGCACCAGCCACCACCTCGGCCTCGACGTCCACGACTGCGCCCAGGCGAAGCGGGAACTCTACCTCGACGGCGTGCTCACGCCCGGAATGGTGTTCACGATCGAACCGGGCCTGTACTTCAAGAACGAGGACATCGGCATCCCCGAGGAATACCGTGGCATCGGCGTCCGGATCGAGGACGACATCCTCATGACAGCCGGCGGCCCGGTCAACCTCAGCGCCGCCCTGCCGCGCAAGGCCGACGACGTCGAGTCCTGGATGGCGGGCATCTACCTGGAAGCCGACAGCCAGACGCCGTAACGTCCGTCCTGCGGAGACGATAGAAGCGCCGAAAAAGGGAGGGTCCGCGTGGACCCTCCCTTTTTCTGTGGCTACTTTTCTGGAGCTACTTTTTATGTGGCTACTTCTCTGCGGCTACGGCGTGCCGCCAGTTAGGGCTGCTGGCCGTCCTGGCCCGGCGCGGGCTTGTCGCCGTCCGTGACCCTGACCCCGTATTGCGGGCGGCCGTCCGGGAGGTCCGGGTAGCTCACGCCGGACACCCTGCCGGCCGGGCGGACTGTCTCCTCCGCCGCACCGCCGGATGCCGCCGGGGCCTGGCCTGCGGCTCCTGCCTGCTGCGGCGCACCGCCCTGGTACTGTCCGGCCGGATCGTTGCCGGTCTCGGGCGCCCGCTGGCCGTACGGATCGTTCCAGCCCGCGGGGCGCTGCGGCGCGTGGCCCTGCTGCCCGGGCTGCTGCGGGCTGGGCTGCTGTGGTTCCTGCTGCCGGTAGTCGTGCTGGACGTAGCTGCCCGCTGTTGCCCCGGACGCGTCATGCGGCGTCATAGGGAGCTGGTGGAGCAGGCGCCGCGCCTCACCGGCGGCCTCGAAGGAGACCACCACGTCGTAGTTGGTCGCCACCACCTGGCTCGTAGACGTGAAGTCCCGCT
This sequence comes from Arthrobacter sp. 05T47, assembly GCF_056395825.1. NCBI lineage: Bacteria > Bacillati > Actinomycetota > Actinomycetes > Micrococcales > Micrococcaceae > Arthrobacter > Arthrobacter sp. 05T47. Next base: position 75,327 of record NZ_JBFTKG010000021.1, read on the forward strand.
TGCCGCGCTGCATGGCATACGTGACGATGCCAAAGAGCATGAAGAACGCGGCACCCATCAGCACGGACGTCACAATCGAGAAATAACCGGGGGTCGTGGAGAAGAAGGACAGCATCACGCCGACGAACAGGCCGAACCACATGCCGCTGAGGGCGCCGGACAGGGCCACCCGGGGATAGGTCAGCCTGCCGGTCACCCGCTCCACCATCTTCAGGTCGTTGCCCACGATCGACACCATCTGCACGGGGAACTGCTGGTCTGCCAGGTAGTCCACCGCCTTCTGGGCATCCAGGTAGGAGTTGTACGAACCGACGACGTCGCCTCTCGGGACGGCGCGGGCCTCGTCCGAGCCGGGGGCACCGGCCCTGGGAGCACCAAAAATGTTTGACATATGCCCATTCTCACCTATCCGACTGGTCTCCGGCTGGAAATTCAGCTAAAAGAGAGCAGACTCGGTAGCCTGTATGAGTGAGCACGAATCTTTCGCGAGTGTTTGTCGCGCGCCTCCTCGGCCTGGACGTTTTCGACCCATTGGGCGACCGTCTGGGCAGGCTGCGCGATGTCGTGGTGCTCTCCCGCGGGACCAGGGGTGCCCCGCACGTGGTGGGCATCGTCGTCGAAGTCCCAGGCAAAAAGCGCGTCTTCGTGCCAATGACCCGGATTACCTCCATCGACCAGACCCAGGTCATCTGCACCGGCCTGGTCAATCTTCGCCGTTTCGAACAGCGCGGCGCGGAAACCCTTGTGGTCGCCGAGATGTTCGACCGCCGGGTGACCCTCGCGGACGGCAGCGGCGATGCGACCATCGAGGACATCGCCATGGACCGGCACCGCTCCGGCGACTGGTTCGTCAGCAAACTCTTCGTCCGCCGCGGCCACTCGTTCTCGCCGCTGAGCCGGCTGCGCCGCAATGAAACCCTGATCATCGACTGGGCCGACGCCCGGCAAGGCGCCAAGACCGAGCCGCAGGCCGCCACCCAGTTCGTGGCCACACACGAGGACCTCAAACCGGCCGACTTCGCCGAAGCGCTTCAGGAAATGAGCGACAAGCGCCGCTTCGAGGTTGCCAGCGAACTCCAGGACGAACGGCTCGCGGACGTCCTTCAGGAGATGCGCGAGGGCGACCAGGTGGAAATCCTTTCCGCCCTGGACGTCAACCGCGCCGCCGATGTCCTGGAGGAAATGGATCCGGACGACGCCGCCGACCTCCTTGCCGAACTGCCCAGCGCCCAGGCGGAAGAACTCCTGCAATTGATGGAACCCGAAGGCGCCGAAGACGTCCGCCGCCTGCTCGAATACGACGAGGACACCGCCGGCGGGCTCATGACGCCGGTTCCGGTGATCCTGCCCCCGGAAGCAACCGTCGCCGAGGCACTCGCACACGTACGCCGGGAGGAACTCTCCCCTGCCCTGGCGTCCTCGATCTTCGTCGCCCGGCCCCCGCTGGAGACGCCGACGGGACGATTCCTCGGCGTCGTCCATATCCAGCAGCTCCTGCGCTATCCGCCGCCGGAGCCTCTGGGCAACCTGGTGGACAAGAGCCTGGAACCGGTCTCGGACCAGGCCCACATCAGCGAGGTGGCCCGTGCCCTGGCCACCTACAATCTCAACTCACTCCCCGTGGTCAACGACGACGGACGGCTTGTGGGGGCGGTGACTGTTGATGACGTGCTTGATCATCTGTTGCCGGACGACTGGCGCGCCCACGAGGACGACGCCCCGATAAGGAAGCTCGGAGGCCGCATTGGCTGATTCCACAGCACCACGGGGCTCCGGCACCCGTCCGGCCGGCAAGGCCTCAGGCGGGCTCGACACGCCGCTGAGCGGCCGGCAGCGGATCCTGCCCAATTTCCGTCCGGACCCGGACGCCTTTGGCCACGCCACGGAGGGCTTCGCCCGGTTTATGGGCACCCCCGCGTTCCTGATGTACATGACGGTGTTCTGCTTGTTCTGGCTGGGCTGGAACACGTGGGCGCCGGAGGAATGGCAGTTCGATTCACGGGCGCTGGGCTTCACGCTGCTGACCCTCATGCTGTCCCTGCAGGCCTCCTACGCCGCGCCCCTGCTGCTGCTGGCCCAGAACCGCCAGGACGACCGGGACAAGGTCTCGCTCCAGCAGGACCGCCAGCGGGCCGAGCGCAATCTCTCCGACACCGAGTACCTGACCCGGGAACTTGCGTCCCTGCGCATCGCGCTGCGCGAGGTCGCCACCCGCGACTACGTCCGCACCGAGCTGCGCAGCCTGCTCGAGGACATGCTGGAGGCCCAGGAGGAACTGCGCACCCACGATCCCTCCAACGGCGCCCACGAGACCCCGCGGGAAAAGGTCAAGGAGAAGCTGAAGGAGCGGCGCGACAAGCGCGGCCCCCGGACCCAGCAGATCCCCCGCGTCAAGGCCGGCGGAAAACGGGAGGACGGCGCCGCAAACCCGCCGAAGGGCCCCTCGGCGAACCCATCTGCGAACCCGCCGAAGGAGCCGTCAGCGGACACGTCAGGGGCCGCAGCCGATCCCGCCCGCCTGCCCGCACACCGCACCACCCCCGAAAGCTGAGCATCGCCCGCATGAGCACCCCGCTGGAGAAGGCAGTGCACAGCGCACTCGCCACCGTGATCGATCCTGAACTCCGCCGCCCCATTACCGAACTCGGCATGGTGGAGTCCGTGGAGATCGCCGACGGCGGCCACGTGCGGATCGTGGTGCTCCTGACCATCGCGGGCTGCCCGTTGCGCGGCACCATCACCGCCGACACCGAGGCGGCGCTGTCAGCCGTCCCGGGCGTCACCGGCGTCGAGGTGGACCTGAGGGTCATGACACAGGAGCAGCGCGACGCCCTCAAGGAGAGGTTGCGCGGGGCCGGCGGCCAGCGCGGCATCCCGTTCAACGCGCCCGGCTCGCTGACCAAGGTGTACGCCGTCGCGAGCGGCAAGGGCGGCGTGGGCAAGTCCTCGGTGACAGTGAACCTGGCGTGCGCCCTGGCTGCGCAGGGGCTCCGTGTGGGGATCGTGGACGCGGATGTGTACGGCTTCTCCGTTCCGGGGCTGATGGGCATCACGCAGGCCCCCACACGGGTGGACGACATGATCCTGCCGCCCGTGGCCTACGGGGTCAAGGTCATCTCCATCGGCATGTTCGTCACCGGTAACCAGCCCGTGGCCTGGCGCGGCCCGATGCTGCACCGGGCACTGGAGCAGTTCCTCACCGATGTCTACTTCGGCGACCTCGACGCCCTCTTCCTGGACCTGCCGCCGGGCACCGGCGACATCGCGATCTCCGTCGCCCAGCTGCTGCCCAAGGCGCAGATCCTCGTCGTGACCACCCCGCAGGCGGCCGCCGCGGATGTTGCCGAGCGGGCCGGTGCGATCGCCACCCAGACGGGCCAGACCGTGGCCGGGGTCGTGGAAAACATGTCTTACCTTGAGATGCCCGACGGCGGCAGGATGGAACTGTTCGGCAGCGGCGGTGGCGCCGTGCTCGCCGAGCGTCTCTCGGCCACTGTGGGTGGGGACGTGCCCCTGCTGGGCCAGATTCCCCTCGAAGTCCTGCTGCGTGAGGGTGGGGATTCCGGCGTGCCGCTGGTGCTGGGCCGTCCGGAGACGCCTGCGGCCGTGGCCCTGACCGGAATCGCCGGCAGGCTGGCGTCGGTTCCGCGTGGGCTCAAGGGCATGCCGCTGGGTCTGCAGCCCCGCTGAACGGAGCCCCGCTGAACGGCGGGAAGCCTAGGTCGCCTCTGAGTCGAAGGGCGCCGCTTCGCCTTCGGGCAGCCGTTCGACAACCCGGGCCTGGCGGTACTCCGCAGCCGCTGTGGCGGCTGTGGACACGGCGGCCGGGGCCCCGGAGCTCACCGGCTTCGAGTCGTCCTCGAGGAGCGCTTCCTTGATGATCCGGCGGGGATCGTACTGGCGTGGATCGTACTTCTTCCAGTCGACTTCATCGATATCGATGCCGACTTCTTCCTTGATCTGCTCCCGCGCACCGGACGCCATCCGGCGCACTTCCTTGACGATATTGGCAAGTTTCTGGGTGTATTCGGGCAGCCTGCTGGGACCAATCACCAGAAGGCCGATGATCAGCAGAAGTAAAAACTCCGGTCCATTGATTCCAAGCACTTTAGGAAGATTACCCTCTCGTTCGGGCTGGCGACGACTTCGCGAAGTCCCAATGCCGACCATGTCCTGCCCGGTCCTGCCTCACGGAGCCAGATGCTCCAGGATTCGGCTCAGTCCGCGCTCAATCCGCTCCGGAATTCCGTCGCGGGAGATTGCCACCGCAGTGCCGCTGCTGACCCGGGTGAGGGCGGTCACGCCGTCGTCCGCCTGCTCGGCCGGCAGGTCCGAAATGTAGGTGTACGTGGCCGCGTTCGTCTGGTAGATGGCCCGGTAGGGCGGCGTCGGATTGACCCACAGCCTGCCGGTGCCGGACACGCGGGCAGCCGACGGCGTGCCGGCTTTGGCCGGGGCGAAGCCGTCCGCGTCGGCTCTGTGCCCGGTCAGCACGTTGATGGGTGAATCTTCGGCCCGGGCCGGTGCGGTAGGCGTGCCGGGGGATGTGCCGGCCGCCTGTGACGGGGATACGTGTTGTTCGAGGACCGTTGCGAAGTGCTGGCCGTCCGTGAGGCGAACCTCCAGGACCTCATCCCCGGACATGACGCCGGCCCGGGCCCAGATGAGGTGGAATCCGAGGTCGCGAAGCTCCGGGCAGGTCCACCCCTGTGAGCGGAACACGGCCAGCTCCCCGGCGCTCAGGGTTCCGGTGGGGGTGAAGTCGGGCTCACCGCCCAGGCCGAGCCCGACACGGGGACCGGTTGCCTCGGTTCCGGGAACGCCGGCGGTGCCCGATCCGCTGGCGTCCAACATGTCCCCCGCCCCGAGCGGTGCGCCGCTGCCGGCCTGCCCGCCGGTCTCCGGGTGCGCGGCAGCGGAGGCGTCGGCGCCGTCGGCAGGGACCAATGGATCGCCTCCCATGGCGTAGCCGGTGCCGGCCACGAGGGCCAGGGCGGCGACGGCTCCGCCGACTGCCAGCGCCGGCAGCCGCAGGCCGCGGCGGCGTCCGCCGTGCGGGGG